>CAZMEL010000020.1:0-46107 GCA_964565225.1 uncultured Thermoanaerobaculia bacterium
AGGTCTCGAAACGGGCGCTGAAACGCCAGCCACGAGTCTGCCAGGAGGCCATCAGATAGGCGGTCTCGAGGTCGACCTGGACCTGTGGGCCGAAGACCTCTCCCATCCCCGTCTCCCCGGTGAGGTATTCGCCGAGGAGAGAAAAGGTGCCGGCTCCCCCGGAGTCCCTACGGTGGAGCTCGAAGCCGAAGAGGTCGTAGCGGGTCCGCCAGGCGTACTCCTGATCGTGCAGAAGGCGATCCCCACGGTTGTCGTAGCGGGTCCACTGTACGGCCGCGGTCTCGGGACGTCGCCAGCGAAGATACCCGGCCCAGCCGAGGCGATCGTCGAGGTCGTCTCCGAAGGGGCGGGAGCCCCTGTCGAGCTGCGGCGCAAAAGGGCCTTCGTCCCCGAGGGCCGGAATCGGTGGCAGGGGCACCACCTCGTCGAAGGTCGTGAGGCGATCCCCGAGGGTCCACCCGCGCCAGGCGAGAAGGGCTCCGGTGGTGTCGTTCCCGCCGAAGGCCGAGCCAGCGACCTGGAGCTCGTCGAGATCGCCAATGCGGGTCGAGTGCTCCGCGAACAGTCCGCTGAGACGGACCTCCTCACCGATCCAGTGGTTCAAAGCCGAGAACGTGAGCGTGTAGGGCGAGGCCCAACCTACTTCGATGTTCTCTTTCGAGGTGGGCAAGATGAAGTGGCCGAGCTGGAGCCGCAGGCGACCGTTCTCTGCAACTTCCCAGCCTCCGTGGAGATACGCTTCGATCACTCCGGCGGCCCGCCCTCGGACAGAGCTCGGCTCGGCCCGGCCCGTGGCAAACACGAAAGCTCCGAAGAACGGGGTCGCCTGCCAGTCGAGAGTGAGGTGGAGCTGGCCGGTGAGATCCTCGGCCGAGTCGGCCGGTACGCTACCGCCTAGAGGAAGGCGGCCGAAGCCTCCTTCGAGCCAGGAAGGCTGGCTACGGATCGAGGATCCGCGCACCAGGGCATGGCCGCTCACGGTCAGCTCGGCGATGGCCGGGGTTGCGGCCAGGAAGGCCAGGAGCACAGAGGTGGCGAGCCGCGAGCCGCGGCAGGTCGAGGTCGAATGCATCATCGAAGGGTCGTTCCGCTCGGACATGGGTGAGGGGAAAATTTCGTCGTCGAATCGATCTACGATCCCGCGGGGCCTTGCGGATTGCGTAGAATCGAGCTTTCCGCTTCCAGGAACCGGAATGCAAAGAATGACCCGAAGGAAACGGAGCTCGGATTTGTCCACGATCGATTCCACTCTCGCCACCCCCCTCACCCGACATCTGGGCATCGAGGTACCCTTGATCTGCGGCGCCATGTACCCCTGCTCGAATCCCGAGCTGGTGGCCGCGGTCTCGGCTGCCGGAGGTATCGGTGTCGTCCAGCCCCTGTCTCTGGTGTACGTGCACGGCTTTTCCTTTCGCGCAGGGCTGCAGCGGATTCGCGAGATCACCGATCGGCCGATCGGGCTGAACGTGATCGTCGAGAAGTCTTCCAAGGTCTACCTCGATCGCATGCGTCGATATGTGGACGAAGCGATCGAAGAAGGGGTTCGTTTCTTCGTCACCTCTCTCGGTAATCCGCGGTGGGTGGTCGAGAAGGCACACGCCGTGGGTGGTGTGGTCTACCACGACGTCACCGAGAAGAAATGGGCCGAGAAGGGGCTCGAAGCCGGCATCGATGGCCTGATCGCCGTCAACCAGCGGGCCGGCGGACACGCGGGGGAACACGGTGCCCGGGCCCTGTTGGAGGATCTCGGCGGCCTCGGGGTGCCGGTGGTCTGTGCCGGCGGCATCGGCCACGAAGACGACTTCGTGGCCGCCCTGGAGATGGGGTACGCCGGTGTCCAGATGGGGACCCGTTTCATCGCCACCGAGGAGTGTACGGCCCACGCCGACTACAAACAGGCGGTGGTCGACGCCGAGGAGAGCGACATCGTCTGCACCGAGCGGATCACCGGGGTTCCGGTTGCGGTGATCCGCACTCCCTATCTCGAGGCCGTGGGCACGAAGGCCGGTCCCCTGGCACGGTATCTTCTGCGGGGCCGCAAGACCAAACACTGGATGCGGATGTTCTACTCGTTGCAGAGCCTGTGGAAGCTGAAGCGGTCGTCGCTCCGGCAGTTCTCCTCCAAGGACTTCCTGCAGGCGGGCAAGAGTGTGGCTGGGGTGGAGAAGGTCGAGCCGGCGGGTGAGATCGTACGGCGCTACGCCGCCGCGGCCCGGCAGTCCCTGGCGGCCTGAAGGCCAGCGGCTCCCGGGCGCTTTCGCGAGCGCGCCTCAAGCTCCGCCGGCCGCGACCTGCTCTCCCACCACCCGGTTGCGCCCCCGTTCCTTGGCGCGGTAGAGGGCCTGATCGGCAGCGTCGATCAGTGCGGTGGCCGAGCGGGCTCCGGAATCGAAGCCTGCGAGGCCGATCGAGATACGGACCTCGATCGACCGGCCGTCGTCGAGGACCGGGCAGAGCCCTTCGATCCGGGACCGGAGCTTCTCCGCCACCGTGATGGCGCCTTCGAGGTCGGTCTCCGGAAAGATCAGCAGGAATTCTTCTCCTCCGTAGCGGCCGATGGCATCGCTGCGGCGCAGGCCCGAGGCGAGGGCGTGGGCCACCTGCCGCAGGATCGCGTCGCCCGCCAGGTGGCCGAAACCATCGTTGATGGTCTTGAAGTGGTCGAGGTCGGCAAATCCTACGGAGAGCGGCCGTCGATACCGCCGGGCCCGGTCGACCTCCTGTTCGAGGAGCTCCAGAATCGCCTCACGTCGGCGCAGACCGGTCAGGCTCTCGTAGGTGGCGGACTCGAAGAGACGCACATTCTCGAAGGTGGAAGCAGCCTGGTGCGCGAAGAGATCGAGGAGCTCGATCTCTTCCAGGGGGTACCTGGGGGAGGTTTCGGATTTGCCGAGAATCAGCAGGCCGACCAGCCGATTGGAGTGAATCAGCGGCACCAGCAGCTCGGCGCGCAGCCGCTGCAGGCGACTCTCGAGGACGGGGCTCCGTCCCTCGAAGCGTCGAAGAGATACGGGTCTGGCCGTGTTCTGCAGGTAGCGAACCCCGGGATCCTCGGGGGAGAGCAGGAACGAAGGAGAGAGCAGCTCTTCTTCTTCGTCTCCGCGGGTCGAGGCGAGAGTGAGGAGCAGGCCCGATCGCGCTTCGACCTGGAGAAGGGTCACCGAGCCGGCAGCGAAGATCTTGCCCAGGCGCTCGACGAGGTGACGGCCCATCCGCGGGGCCTTGCCGAGGGCCGGTAGCTCCTGGGCGAGACGGGCCAGCTCGCGGCGCATGGCTCGGCGCTCGGGATAGAAGCGGCGATCGAGGAGGTCGGCAACGAAGCGTCGGATGCTACCGAACAGAAGGCCGAGGGCCAGGCAACCGGCCGAGACCAGCCAGATCGAGTGCTCCGCGTCGATCGTCATCGTGAAGAGCGCTCCACCTCCGACGATCATGGCATAGAAGCCGAGGATGAGCAGAGTGGTCGAGCCGGTGTAGAGGAAGCTCCTGCGGACCACCCACTCCACGTCGAAGAGGTGGTAGCGGTAGATCGCCACGAAGACCGCGACGGGGTACACCGCCAGGACCAGCGGGTAGATGGGGGCCAGCTCGAAGGTCACGCCCTTGCCCATGGAGGCGAAGATCATTTCGGCCAGCAGGTAGACCGCCCGGGGAAAGACCCCGAGGAAGACCAGGCCGGCCTGGAGCCTTCCTTCGAGCTCGGGATATCGCAGAGCACTGCGACCGAGGAGCAGCAGGACGAGGAGGGCGGAGCCCGGCACGGCGACCTGCCCCACGAGATCCACCAGTCCGGGGTAGGACCAGGGAAAGACCTCTCTGCCGCCGACTTCCTCGAGCAGGTAGGTCGCCGCGGCACTCAGGCCGGTTGCCCCTCCGAAGAGGTAGAACGAAGGGATGACCCATGGATGCCTGGAGAGCCAGGGTTGGCGGTCGGGAATGACCGAGGCGAGGTGCAGCTCGACACAGATCTGGGCTCCGGCGAGCAGCAGGTAGAGGGTCCAGACCGCGAGGCCCAGCCGCGGCATACCGATGGTGTCGATCGGGAGGGCGAGCTCGAGAGCCAGCAAGAAGAGAAAGGCGATCAGCAGCCGCGAGCGCAGGTCGTTGGAGCGGGTGAGGGTCGCCAGGCCGAGAGCCAGGCAGAGAAGGATCACCAGGCCATCGACGAGGTGGGCGAGCCAGGGAACCGGTGAGCCGGGGGCGACCTGGATCGAGAGGATCTCGCCCTCTCGCTCGAGCTCGAAGTGTACCGGCGTGCCCTGCTGGAACCGGCCGGCGGGAACGTCGTAGTCGTCGACCCGGCGGATGGCAAAACCATCGATGGCGAGCAACCGGTCGCCGGCTCGAGCTCCGGCGGCCGCTGCAGGGCCATCGTCCGCGAGCTCGGAGATCTTCACGCCATCCGCGGTCGGCTCGATGGCGACACCGACCCGGCGCGCAGCGCTCCTGTGGGCCTCCCGCAGCTGAAAGACATAGAGTGTCAGCACAACGAAGGCCAGCAGCCCGGCGAGCACCGGAGCGATGGAGCGGCTGGCGGATCTCATCGGAAGGCAGTGTACCAGAGGGTTCGACCGACCATTCGGGCGGTTTTGATCAAATAAAAAAGCCGCGACCCGGAAGCCGCGGCTCTCTACGATTTCGAAGTGGGGAGCCCTCGGGAGAGGGCTCCGTCACTTTCAGGGCGAGGTGCTCGACCAGAGGGAGGTATCGCCGGACTCGAAGCCGTCGGAGAAGATCTCCGAGCTGAAGCTGCAGGAATCCGTGCCCGTCACTTCCACGTCGTCGATCAACCAGCCGATGAAATCGTTGAACTGATCATCCCCGGAGTCGAAGCGGAAGCGCAGCTGGATCGGCAGCCCGTCGAAGGCCCCCAGGGAGATCGGTCCGGACGACGTCCAGGCCAGCCCCGATGGGGTGGTGGAGTCGAGGAAGAAGATGTTGGTGGCGGTACCGCCGGAAATGACATCGACCGAGGTGATGTCGAAGGACTGGTCGAACTCTTCGACTTCGCGGAAGTGGTCGAAGGTCAGGGTGGAGCTGGCGTCGATGCCGAAGAGCGTCGGCGAAATGAGGTCGCCGATCGTCGTGGCGCCAGTGGCATAGGTGCAAGGACCGTCCTGGCCGTAGTCCACGGAGTTCAGCGGCGAGGAGTAGCCCGGCTCCGGAGCCGTGCAACCGGTGTCGGTCACGAGGTGCCACAGGCCGCTGGTGGTCCAGTCGCCGAGGCCACTTTCGAAGTCGTCGTCGATCCCGGCGCCGTTGCCCGGATCGACGAACACGGTGGCCGAGTCGTCCTTGTCGCCGCAGTCGGTGGTCACGGTGACGGTGTAGATGGTGGTATCGGTCGGCGACACGGTGATCTGCGCGGTGGTCTCGCCACCGGGCGACCACAGGTAAGTGTGACCGGGAAGCGCCGGGGTTCCGATGGTCACGGAGTCACCGTCGCAAACCGTGGTGTCTCCGCCGGCATCGGCGATCGGAATGGTCTGGCCCTTGGCACACTGGCACTCGACCGGGAGCTCGAAGCCGTTGGTCGGGCTGGTGCTGTTCGGGCCGCCGGAGATGGCGTCGGTGCCGAGACCGAACTCGGCGAAGGTCTCCCAGATCAGGCAGACATCCTCTCCACCGTGGTTGTCCACGGCGGCCTGGACCACTGCGTCCCGCATGTCGGTGAAGGCCGGGCCGCAGACGGAGTTCTTCATCGCCTGGTTGATGTAGAGCATCGCACGCTGGTTCCCGGCGGTGCCGGCGCCGTTGTGGAGATCGGGGTCGAAGCCATGCTCGTCGATCAGCGCCCAGGTGACTTCCCAGTAGGCCTGGGCCCAGACGGAGCCCACACCATGCGGAATGGACAGGCCGTTGATCGACTCGTAGGTGTAGCTGTTCACCAGCGGGTCGGTGCTGTAGGGCTGCGGGCGGATGCCCGGACCGTCGATCGGCTGACCGAAGAGGTAGGTGCCGATGCCGCGGCTGTCGGTGCCGGCGTCGCCGGGCTCGATGGTGTAGGCCAGACCCCACCAGTCGGAATAACCCTCACCACCCTGCTGGGTGTTGTTGAGGCAGCCGGAGTTGCCCGGGCCGCCGACCTGGCGGATCGAGATGCCGTGGCCGTACTCGTGCACGATCACCGCGTTGTCGAAGTCACCGTCGCGAGCCGGTGAGGCATTGGTGCAGGTGAACATCTGCATGCGCGGCGTAGAGCCATCGGGTGGGGTGTTCATGTTGGCGTTGCAGTTGCCGGGATCTTGGGCTTCGGACTGCACCGCGTCGCCGCCGAGGCCACCGTTGCCGAAGTTGTCGACCTGGAAGTTACCGCCGGCTTCGTCGAAGCCGTACTGGTACTGCACGTCGTGGATCAGGTTGTTCCAGTAGAAGAGGTTGGAAACGGCCGCGTCCTGATAGGTCGAAGGCTCCTGCGTGCCGAAGTCGATCATGAAATCGAAATCGCAGTCGAGGTCCACGCCACAGTCGGGCTGCGGGGTCGACGGCGAGTTCGAGCCGTTCGTGTCTTCGTAGGAGTTGGTGTTGTTTCCACGGGTGATGGTGTAGCTGGTCGTGCCGTCGTTGAACCAGCCGAGGGGGGAGGCCGTGGCGTCGGACGGGTCGGTCACGATCGTGCGGCCGTCGGCGGGCGGGGTGACGGGCAGGTGGTTGGGGCTCTCGGCGGGCTCCGGAACCACACGGTGGTCGTCGGGGTCACCCACGTTGGCGGCCCAGTCGAAGCGGGTCCAGATCTTTCCCGTCACGGCATCGACGTTGTAGTCGAACCAGTGGCGGTCGTCGAGGGTCTGCACCTGGAAGTTCCAGACCAGCCGCGCGATGCCGCGGCGGATCGGCAGCCACATCAGCTGGGCGTCGACCTCGAGGTTCGAAACGGTCGGAGCGCTGAGGCGGGTGGCGCGGGCCGGGCCGGGGTTGCTGCTGATCAGCTGCACCGCCGGCACCTCGGTCATGCCCAGGTTCCGGGCGGCGCCGAGTAGAGCCTCGGTGGCGGAGATCGCCGGGGTGGTGGTATTCACCGCGCTCGCCAGATTCGGCAGGAAGGCGTTGTTGACGCTGATGATCCGGCCTTCACGGTTCACGTTCACCGCCAGCTGGGCGTTGTACACGGGCAGGTCGGCGTGGCGCTGCCGCAGATACAGATGGGTCGAGCCGGTGGCTTTCACGAAGACGTTGTCGGTGACCTCGTAGCCCAGGAGATCGGCCGAGCTGATCCCGAGCAGATCGAGGTTCGCGTGCACGAAATCGATCGCGACATTACCGGCCGAAGCCTGCTGGTTCGGCTCGGTCAGGTAACCCACCCGGTTGTAGACGGTGCGGGTCGCGCCGGTCGCCCGGTCGTAGGTGACCGACAAGCTGGGAATCCGAGCCTGCCAGGTAGCGGCGGCCTGGTGCTGGGCAAAACCCGGGGCCGCGGCGGAGTTGTTGGAGAAAGTGGCGCGGGCGTCGAAGTTGCGGCGCGCCTGTCCCTCGTCGTCTTGCACTACGGCCAGGGCCGGAGCGAGGGCCAGGGCCATGACCAAGCCCGAGAGAACGAATGTCTTTGTCTTCATTCTGTGAAGTTCCTATCCATCCGGTGAGTAGAGTCCGGCAGGTCCGGGGCCGAATGGCTCGGGACGGATTGCCGGCGCGATGTCGGAATCTCGCTGCGTCGATTTGCGAGCTCGGAGAAGTTGGCAGGTCACACAACCTTGCCCGTCGGAATGGACAGATTCGTCACTTTTCCGCCGAGGCGTTTGTACACAAGAAGGCTGCGAGACCTCGAAACTCAGGCGTGGGTTCGGAAAGGCTCTCGTGGTGCAAGTATCCCCGACCCGGGGGAAAAGGGCAAGGGGTATGAAACGGGAAGGGGCTGCTCGCGCCTCGATCCGCCAGCCGGAGGCTCCGGTTCGTCGCTCCCTGCCGGTGCTATGATTTCGAATCTTGTCAACCTGTGCTCGAGCTGCTTCCGAGGAGCGGATTCTGGACCTTGGAGTCGAGGGCTCGATCTTTGGATCCACCTCGGGGGTCGCGAGTGCAACGAGCGGCCCACGAAGAGTGCCGATGCCGGAAAGGGGTCTTGCCGTGCGCCCGAATCTTCTCTGCCCCGGGCCGTTGCTCACCGCCGTGGGGATCTTGGGGCTCGCCTGGAGCTGTGCCTCGCCACAACCCGTGGAGCAGGGGCCCGTGAGCCTCGTCGAGGCGTTTGCAGCCGCCGAGGTCGGCGACTCTTCCGTAGCAACCGAGGTCGAAACCGAGGTCTCCGACCCCGTGGGTTGGTCGTCTGCCGACCCGGAGGGGTTGGCCGGCTGGCAAGTTGGGGCCGATGTCGAGGCGCTGCGCGTCGAAGAGGGTCGCCTGGTGGGCCGAGCGGTCGGCGAGTTTCCGATTCTCCACGTGCCGGGGCCGGAGCTGGAAATCGACGACGAGCTGCACGCGGTAGAGATCCGAATGCGGGTCTCGGCCGGGGCCCAGGTTGCGCTCAACGCGGTGAAGGAGCTGCCACCCGACTGGAAGGTTTTGCAGGAGATGCCCTTCCCCTGGCCGATCACGGCGCCGCTGCTGGCGGGCGAGGAGGAGCAGCTCTACACCTTGCGGCCCTCGCGAACGGTGCGAGCTTCGCAGATCGGCCACCTGCTGCTCCGGCCCACGGACGCCGCCGATGGTGAGTTCTCGATCTCTTCGATCCGACTGGTGTTTCGCCGCGAGCACCTGGCGTCGATTCCGGCCGGGGTGAGCTGGCAGGGGCTCGGTGACGTCTTTCGCGAAACCCTGGTCAGCCGGACAGGCCAGACACTCTCCATTCCCCTCGACCTGCCGGATCGCCCCTGGCTCGATCTGGCCCTGGGCTCGCTCGATACCGAGCCGCTGACGTTCGAGATCGGCGTCGAACGCGATGCCGGCGAGCCCGAGATCCTGCTCGAGCAGACCGAGCTGCCGGGAGAGGACTGGCGCCTGGCGGCGGTCGACCTGGAGGCCTTCGCGGGCTCCTCGGTGACGCTGACGCTGAAGATCCGTGGGCGAGCGGGCGCGGTGGGTCTGTGGGGCTCTCCCACCGTCAGGATTCGCGAGCCGAGCGTCGGCGACGGGCCGCGGGGAGTGATCGTGATCCTCGGCGATACGCTGCGTCGCGACCACCTGCCCTTTTACGGCTATGAGCGCGACACGGCGCCGATCCTCGCCACGCTCGCGGCCTCCGGAGCGGTGATGGAGGACGCCCTCTCCCAGGCGACGTGGACCAAGGCGTCGGTGCCGTCGATCTTCACCTCTCTCTATCCGGCGACCCATGGGGTGCGGCAGTTCACCGATCGTCTGCCGGCGGCCGCCGAAACGCTGGCGGAGCTCTATCGGCAGGAGGGGTACGCCACCCTGGGCCTGTCGTCGATCGTCTTCACCGGGCGATTCACCAACCTGCACCAGGGGTACGAGGAATTCCACGAGTCGACCTCGCTGCCCCGAGATCTCAAGGCGAAGACCGCCAGGCACTATGTCGACCGTCTCCTGCCTTGGATCGAGCGCCAGGCCGACGGACGATTCTTCGTCTTCCTCCATGTGGCGGACCCGCACAGTCCCTACGAGCCCTATGAGCCCTACGACACGCTCTGGGGAGCCGAGGGCGCGAAAGAGACCTATCTCGAGCAGCAGGACCGGGCCCGTTCGCAGATCTCCGACCCGACCCTGCGCCGGTTCGGAATGCCGAGCCGGTCGGAGCTTCTGGCCGCGGAGGTCGATCCCGAGAGCTACGTCGCCCACGAGCTCGATGCATACGACGGCTCGATCCGGGCCATGGACGACGAGATCGGTCGCCTGCTCGAGCATCTCCGTGGCCTCGGGCTCGACGACGAGGTGCTGGTGGCGTTCCTCAGCGATCACGGGACCGAGTTTCTCGATCACGACCGGCATTTTCACGGCCACAGTGTCTACGGAGAGCTGAACCGGGTTCCGTTCCTGCTCTGGGGTCCCGGTCGGGTTCCCTCCGGAGCTCGCCTCGCCGAGACCGTGCAGACGATCGACCTGATGCCGACCCTGCTCGAGCTGAGCGGGTTGGAAGTGCCGGCCGGCGTCCAGGGGCAGAGTCTCGTCCCCGCTCTGCGCAGCCTGGAGACGACCGGTTCGGTGGGAGACTGGCAGCCGAGCCCCGCCATCACGGAGAAGGCACCGACGGACACCGTGATCCAGGGTGGGGACGAGACCTACTCCATCGTTCGGGATGGCTGGAAGCTGGTCCAGAAGCAGCTGCCGGGGGAAGACGCCCCGGTGCTGGAGCTCTACGACCATCGGCAGGACCCGATCAACACGGTGGACCTGGCGGCCCGAGAGCCGGCCAGGGTTCGCGAGCTCACCCGGTTGTTGGCCGCCTGGAAGGAAGAGGCAGAAGCTGCCCGTCTGCTCTCGGACGAAGCCCTGGGTGAAGGTTTGAGCGGCGAAGAGCTCGAACGTCTGCGGAGTCTCGGCTATGTACAGTGAGAGAGGTGCCGGGAACGACGACTGGCAGTGGCTCGGCGACCCGCTCGCCACCGTCGAAGAGCTGGAGCGTCGGTTCGCCGCGCGGGAGCCGGAGGTATTGGCCTTCGTGCCCGAGCCCGGGCGGTTCGAGCGGCTGGCTCGCCAGGCGTCGGAGCTCCGTGAACGGTGGTCTTCGGCCGGCGCACGGCCGCCCCTCTACGGGGTGCCGGTCGCGATCAAGGACGTCTTCCATGTCGACGGATTCCCGACCCGGGCCGGTAGCCGTCTGCCCCCCGAGGTGCTCGCGGGTCCGCAGTCTCCGGCGGTTTCGGACCTGCTCGCGGCGGGCGCTCTGATCGTCGGCAAGGCGGCCTGTACGGAGTTCGCCTACTTCGCCCCGGGGCCCACTCACAACCCTTTGCGGCACGGCTACACCCCCGGGGGATCGAGCAGTGGCTCGGCGGCCGCGGTGGCTGCCGGTCTCTGCCCTCTCGCCCTGGGGACCCAGACCATCGGCTCGATCTCGCGCCCGGCGGTTTTCTGCGGAGTGGCGGGCTACAAGCCGACCTACGATCGGATCTCCCGCCAGGGGATGTTGCCCCTGGCCCCCTCCTTCGACCATGTCGGGCCCCTGGCGCCGAATGTAGGCTGGTTGCGGCGAGCCGCGGCGGTGCTCTGCCAGGAATGGCAGGAGGCGGACGAGCCCCCTGCGTCGCCGATCCTGGCGATTCCCGAAGGGCCTTACCTGGAGCATGCCTCGGCCCCCTCGCGGGAGGCCCTGGAGAGTGCCGCCGAGAGGTTGCGAGTCGCCGGGCTGCACGTGGAACGGGTCCCGCTCCTGGAAGACTTCGAGGAGATCCACGCCCGCCACCAGCGCTGGGTCGCCTTCGAGGCGCGAGCTGCCCACGAGCGTTGGCTGCCGCGCCATGCCGAGCTCTACCATCCCGAGACCCTGGAGCTCTTGTCTCGGGGAGAAGCGGTGAGCGCCGACCGACATGCCGCCGACGCCCGTCGGCGGGAAGCTTGGCAGCTCGAGCTCGCGGCGGTCATGGACGAACGGGGCATCGATCTCTGGCTGAGCCCGGCGACGCCGGGCGAAGCTCCGGAAGGACTCGACAGCACCGGAGATCCGGTCATGAATCTGCCGTGGTCGCAGAGCGGGTTACCCACGGTGGCTTTTCCCACCGAACCGGGGCCCGGGGGAATGCCGCTGGGCATCCAGCTTGCGGCTCGCCGCGGGGCCGACGAGGAGCTCCTGGCCTGGGCCGAGACCCTGGAAGAAATCCTGGCCGCCGCCGAAAGACCTGCCGATGAAAGACCTGGAGTGCCGATTCCGGAAGAGGAGAGCCGTCGATGACCCACCTGGCGCAAGAGGTCCGGCAGGGGCAATACTTCGATTCGGTGGTGTTGATGCAACTGCAGACCGCGTTGCGAGAGCTGCCGGGAGTGACCGATTGTGGTGTGGTGATGGCGACCGCCGCCAACCGAGATCTCCTGCGGGCCAACGGGCTTCTGGCCGAGGGCGAAACCCTCGACGCCGGGGCGGAAGACCTCCTGATCGTCGTCCAGGGACGCGACGAGGCTGCCGCCCGCGAGGCCCTGGCCGCGATCGACGAGCTCCTCGTACGTCGCGGTGGAAGCTCGGAAGGGAGCGGTTACCGGCCCCACGGCCTGGAGGCGGCGGTGCGAGCCCTGCCCGAGGCCCGCTGGGTCCTGGTGTCGGTGCCGGGGCGCTACGCGTCCCGGTTGGCTCGCGAAGCCCTCGATCTGGGGCGCAACGTTTTCCTCTACAGCGACAATGTGCCGCTCGACGACGAGTACCAGCTCAAGCGACTGGCACGGGAGCGCGGCCTGCTGGTGATGGGTCCGGACTGCGGGACCGCGGTGGTGGCCGGGGCCGGCCTCGGCTTCGCCAACCGGGTACGCCGCGGCAGCGTGGGCCTGGTGGGAGCCTCGGGAACCGGTCTGCAGGCGATCCTCTGCCGAATCCATTCTCTCGGCCAGGGGGTTTCCCACGCTCTCGGCACCGGCGGGCGGGATCTCGGCTCCGCGATCGGCGGGCAGACCGCCGGGCTGGCGCTCGAAACCCTGGCGCGAGATCCGGCGACCGAGGTGATCGTGCTGGTCTCCAAACCCCCGGCCCCGGAAGTGGCGGCCCGGCTGCTGACCGCCGCCCGGATCTGCGGCAAACCGGTCGTGGTCTGTTTCCTCGGCTATCCACCGCCAGCCCGCCGCCTGGGCTCGGTGTGGTTTGCAGGCGACCTGCTCGACGCCGCCGAGATCGCTGCGGAGCTGGTGGCAGGGCTCGCGGGCTCGGCCGAGGCGCCGGAGGAGAGCCTCGATCTCCCGCCCTCCGACGGTGTGGTCCGCGGGCTCTTCTGCGGCGGCACCCTGGCGCAGCAGGCGGCCCTCGGTCTCGGACCCTTCCTGCGGCCGCTGGGCTCCAACGTGGGAGTGCCCGGAGTCGAGGCGCTCGACGACCTGCACGACGTCTCGGGGCATGTGGTGATCGATCTCGGCGACGACGCCTTCACCGTCGGCCGGCTGCATCCGATGATCGATCCCGAGATTCTCTGGCGGCGGATGCGTTCGGAGGCCGAGGATCCGGCCGTGGGGACCCTGCTGCTCGACGTCGTGCTCGGCGACGGGGCCCATGCCGACCCCGCTTCGGGCCTGGCCCCGGTCGTGCGGGAGATCCGCGATCAGCGACCCGATCTCGAGGTGGTGGCGGTGGTGGTCGGCAGCCCGGAGGACCCGCAGGACCCCGCGGTCCAGGCCGAGAGACTCCGCGAGGCCGGGGCGCGGGTGCTCCCCGGGTTCGGCCCGGCGCTCGACGCGATCCTCGGTCGCCATGTGCGAGCCGCAGCCGATACCTCGCCGGGCCCGGGCGTCGATCCCGCGGCGCTGGCAGAACCGTTCTCGGCGATCAACGTGGGCCTGGAGTCGTTCTACGACAGCCTCGGGGAGCAGGAGCTCGACGCGCTCCAGGTCGACTGGCGTCCACCCGCGGGTGGTGATCGCAGACTGCTGGAGATTCTCGACCGCTTGCGAGTCCCGGCGGCGTCGGCCTCCGGAAACGAAACCGAAGAGTAGGAGCCCGTGATGGAACCGATCGCCGAAACTCGCGCCCGTGCCAACGCTACCGCCCTCGAGCGGATGACCTCGGCCCGGCCCCTGTTGGAGACCGTGGCCACGGCCCGCGACGTGATTCCCCATCTCGGGGAAGGGCGCCGGCTCCTGCACGCCGGGCCGCCGATTGCCTGGGATCGTGCCTCGGGGCCCCTTCGGGGTGCCATTCTGGGAGCCCTGATCTTCGAGGGTTGGGCCGAGAGCCCCGAAGAGGCGACGCGGCTCGTGGAGCAGGGGGAGGTCTCCTTCGAGCCCTGCCATCACCACGGGGCGGTGGGGCCCATGGCCGGGGTGATCTCGCCGTCGATGGCGGTCTACGTGGTGCGCAACCAGACCCACGGCAACGTGGCCTTCTCGAACCTCAACGAGGGGTACGGCAAGGTGCTCCGCTACGGTGCCTACAGCTCCGAGGTGTTGGATCGCCTGACCTGGATGAACCGCGAGATGGCGCCCCTCCTGACCGGTGCCCTCGAGGCCCTCGGAGGGATCGATCTGCGAGCGCTTCTGTCCGAAGCCCTGCACATGGGTGACGAGGGGCACAACCGCAACAAGGCGGGGTCGGTGTTGTTCACCAAACAGCTGGCGCCGGCCCTGGTGCGGCAGACGAAGAACGCCGAGCTGTTGGCGGAGGTGCTGCAGTTCCTCGGCGACAACGCGCTCTCGGTGCTCAACCCGGTCATGGCGGCCTGCAAGTGTATGGCCGATGCCGCCCACGGGATCGAAGGCAGCACGTTGATCTCCACCATGGCACGCAACGGCACCGACTTCGGCATCCGGATCAGCGGCCTCGGGGACCGCTGGTTCACCGCTCCCGCCGCAACCCCCCGGGGGCTCTACTTTCCCGGCTTCACGGGGGACGACGCCAACCCCGATATCGGCGACAGCACCATCACCGAGACGGCGGGGATCGGTGCCTACGCCATGGCCTCGGCACCCGCGATCGTCAGCTTTGTCAGCGGCTCGCCCCGAGACGCGCTCGATGCCACTCTGGAGATGTACGAAATCACCCTCGGCGAGCATCCGCACTTCACCATCCCTCCGCTAGACTTTCGGGGCACGCCGGTAGGGACCGACCTGTGCAAGGTGGTGGAGCTGGGAGTCACCCCCAGGGTCAATACCGGTATCGCCCACCGGGAGGCGGGGGTGGGGCAGATCGGCGCGGGTCTGGTGCGGCCTCCGATCGAGATCTTCGAGCAGGCTCTACACGCCTACGCCGAACGCTACGGTTTGTAGGACGAGCCATACGGTTGTAGAAGGAGAGAAATGTACGAACAGCCAGCGTCTTCGGGCGCTTCCAAGGCCGGCCGAGGGAGCCTGACGAAAGAAGAGATCTTCGCCATCGAGCGACCGAAGAGCTCTCTCATGGTCTATTACGTCCTCTCGTCCCTCTTGCTGGGGCCTTTCTTCTTCGTGATCCTCATTCCCCTCTACTTTCGGTACTACACCATGCGGTACCGATTCGACGACGAGGGCGTTTCGATGCGTTGGGGCATCCTGTTCCGGCGCGAGACCCACCTGCGATATGCCCGAATCCAGGACATCCACCTGGTCAGCAATGTGATCGAGCGCTGGTTGGGCCTGGCACGAATCAAGATCCAGACCGCCAGCGGCAGCTCCCAGGCGGAGATGACCATCGAAGGGATCGAGGAATACCAGGCGCTCCGTGATTTCCTCTACACCCGAATGCGCGGAACGCGGTCGGGTACCGAGGAGTCCGGATCCGGGAGTGAGGCAGGAGCCGTGCGCCTCGATGCGCGGGGTGTAGCGGAGCTGACCGAGACCCTGCGGGAAGTGGGCGCGGAGCTACGGGCTCTGCGCCAGAATCTCGATGCCCGCTCGGGAGCCTCGGGAGCCTCGAGACCGGGAGGTGCCGGTGATTGATTCCCTGAAGGCATGGATCTTCCGCTTGATGAAGGTTCCGCCGCAGCCGGAGCCCCCTGCCGGCGCTCCCGGCTCGGTGCGGGTCTTCCGGGCGGCTCGCGGCTATTTCTACTACCGCCTGGTGGGTTGGGTGATCCAGCAGACCGGAGTTCTGATCGGTCTGATCGTGGGTTTCGCCAGCCTCCAGAGCGCGGTGCCCGCCGACGACCTGATGGGGCAGCTCTTCTGGTTCTTCGAGATCCTGGCCCTGGTGGGTTTCGTGGTCCAGCTTCCGGTCACCCTGTTGATGGTGTCGCTCGACTACCAGAACCGCTGGTACATGGTGACCGATCGCAGCCTGAGGATCCGGGAAGGCATTCAGCAGGTGCAAGAACGCACCATGAGCTTCACCAACATCCAGAATCTCGAGATCAAGCAGGGTCCCCTGCAGCGGCTGCTCGATATCGCCGACCTGGAAGTTCGGACCGCGGGTGGTGGCGACGCACCGGCCGCCGGAGCCAAGGGGCAGAACGAGAGCATGCACCTGGGTTATTTCCGCGGGGTCGACAATGCCGACGAGATTCGCCAGCTGATCTCCGACAGCCAGCGGAAGATCGGTGCCTCGGGGCTGGGAGATCCCGAAGACCCGGCCGAGGTGAGTGGCGAAGAGGAGCCCCCCGTGCTGCTCGCGGCCCGTGGCCTGCTCGCCGAGGCGAAGGCCCTGCGCGGCACCCTGGTGCCGAGCCAGAGATAGAAGGAAGAGCGTCGCTCGTGCTGCTGAGGCCCTTGCTGCGCGCTCTGTGGCGGACCACGAGCCGCCGCGTGCGGGGCCGCGGTCGACCCATGTCGTTCCGGGCCGATCTGCTGGTCGAGCTCCTTCGCTACGGAGTGCACGAGGCGGTGGAGTCGCCGGAGCCCCTCTCGATCCGGCGGCAGGAACGCCCCACGCCGTTGGGTTTCCGGATCCGTCGCCGAGTCCGGCTGCGGCACCGGGAGATCGGTGGAGCCCGAGCCCTGGAGATCACGCCCGGATCCTGGACCGGTCGAAGAACCCTGCTCTACCTCCACGGTGGCGGCTATTGCTGTTGCTCCTCCGACACCCACCGGGCCCTGGTCGCCCGGCTGGCGCTGGCCGCGGGAGCACGGGCCCTGGCGCTCGACTATCGGCTGGCCCCGGAGCATCCGTTCCCGGCGGCGCTCGACGACGTGTTGGCGGCTTACGAGGCCCTGCTCGCGGAAGGAATGCCCGCTTCCGAGATCACCCTGGCCGGCGACTCCGCCGGTGGAGGGCTGGTGATCGCCTCCCTGGTCCGAATGCGAGAAACCGGACGCCCGCTACCGGCGAGGGCCGCCGTCTTCTCCCCCTGGGTCGACCTCGGCCTCTCGACCCCGAGCATCGAGCGCAACGAAGGCACCGACTTCCTCTCCCGCCAGATATTGGAATTCTTTGCGACCAGCTACCTCGCAGGAAAAGATCCCCGTGCTCCCCTGGCCTCTCCTCTCCACGCCGATCTCGCGGGCCTCCCACCCCTTTTCATCATCACCGGTGAGCTGGAGGTTCTGGCCGACGAAGGCCGCATCCTGGCCGAGAGGGCCGAGGCCGCCGGGGTCGAAACGAGGTTTCGGGAGTGGAAAAAATGTTTTCATATCTTCCCTTCCTGCGCCCCTATTCTTCCCGAGGCCAATGCCGCGATCCGTGAAGCGGGAGCCTTCCTTGCCGGGCGGGATGAATCGGAGAAGGTGGATTGAATGAGTCCGAGCGAATGGAAGCTATTTCTAGTGTCCCGTGCGAAAAATCCAGCTGACTTTCCATCGGCTCTTGTTGCCCCTGGCGGCGTTGAGTCTCCGCGAAAGACCCCCGGTATTCCTATGTCGCCCCGCCTTGCCAGGAACAAAAGCTACTCGTGGAAACTTCACCGAACTTTCCGCACGGGCCACTTGAGGTTGTGAAGTGATCGGGCAGATGCTTCCGGTGTCGAGCCCATGAGCCCGGCCGATGAGCCCTGCACCGATGGACCAGTCACCCGAACCCCGGAACCAACAACCCCAACATCCGTTCCCCATCGACAACCCCATGCTCCGCCAAGAACCCCCCGACCGGACTCGACCAGCCCCGGTCCCTCGTCTCCCCCGATCAACCGACCCCGTTGCATCTCGGCCGCCGCGGAAGATCATGGCGGCGAGAGCATGGCGCTGGGCGGACGTCTGGTCCCAGAGGACGTCGGTGCAGTGTTCGTCGAAGATCCGGTCGGCCTCGTCGCAGATCTCGATCTCTTCGCGGCGGAACGAGGGGCTGCCGGCGCCCCAGGTTGCCGAGCAGGTCGCGAAGGCCACGGTAGGCTCGCCGCCGCAACACCGCGGGGTCGGGGATCTCCTTGCCGCTGCGGGCGGCGTGGTCGAAGGTTCGAGCCCGGCGCAGCACGGGGAAGGGGCCCGAGAGGGAGCGGAATTCCTTCTTGAAGCGGTAGAGGGCCCCGGGCTCCGGGAAGTGCACGCGCTCGCCCCGATCGAGGTCGAGAGCGGCATAGACGGTGCCGGTGCTGCCGCGGCCGAGGAGCCGCTCGAGCTGGAACCTCGGATGCTTCGGAAGCATGCTCTCGAGATCGCTCAAGATGCTCGAGGGCTCAGGAATCCGTGAGGCGGCGATAGATCTTGAGGTGTTTCATCGCGCCGAGCTCGTTGCCCTGCCCGTGGAAGATGGAGGCGAGGTTGTAGTGGGCGTCGGCACAGCCGGGGTCGATCCGGATCGCGTCCCGGTAGGCGTCGATCGCCTCTTCGTGGCGTTCGAGATCTTGTAGGGTCACCCCGAGGTTGTAGGGGGCGATGGCGTCGTCGGGATTGCTCTCCATGGCGCGGCGGAAATGTTCTTCCGCTCCCTCGGGATCTCCCATCTCGTGCAGCAGCCGACCGAGATCGAGACGCGCCTCGCTGTGGTCGGGGTAGAGATCGAGCACGGTGGCGTACGCCTCGAGAGCACCCTCGGGGTTGCTCGACTCGATCTCTCGGGCTTTTTCGAGCGCCGGCTCGGGGTCGTAGCGTTGCGGCGACGGAGAGCGGAAGGTCACGGTTTCGGCGGAGGTCTCCCCGGGGGGATCGAAACACAGGAGGCGCTGGCCCGATTCCGGCTCCCAGGCCTCGTCACCCCGGCGGGCGACGATGTTCCGGCCCTCGGCGGCGAGCCGGACGGAAGGTAGCAGGCGATCGTCGCCGAGCTGTTGGCGGAGGCGGCCGAAGGCACGCCGTAGCCGGCGCCGGGGCCACGTTCGGGTCATCAGGCCGCGGGCGTTGCGCAGCCGCACCAGCTCTTCGAAGGTGAAATGGCTCGAAGCCCGCTCGTCGGTTCGGGGCTCCAGGATTCCGGCGCGGACCAGGGTTCGGACCCGCCGCGGAGAAAGGCGCAGCAGGCGAGCGATCTCTTGCAGCGAGAACCCTCTGGCCGGCTCGGAAGGAGACATGGGCGGCTCCGGCTACTCGCCTCCGGCCGCGGCCTTGGGCTCGTCGCTCGCTCCCGCCGAGCGGGCCGGCGGCTTGCGTTCTTCGTCGGCCGAGCCGAGGCTCGCCTTCAGCGCTTCCATGAGATCGATGATCTGCGCCTTGGGCTCTTCCTGGGGCGGGGCGACGATGTCTTCCCCCTGGACTTTGCGGTCGATCAGGTCCCAGACCTGGTTGCGGACCTCGTCTTCGTACTTGCCGGCCTCGAAGTCGGGGCTGGAGATCTGGTCGACCAGCTGCAGGGCGAGGTCGATCTCGGGATCGGTGATCTCGGCCTCTCCCTTGGGTACGTCTTCGAACTGGCGGATCTCGTCGGCATAGTAGAGCTGCTGCAGGATCAGGCCGTCCTGGAACGGACGCACGAGCACGAGGTAGTTCTTGCCGCGGGCGGCGTAACGCGCGAGGGCGGCACGGTTCGAGCGTCGCATGGCCTCGGCGAGCAGGCGGTAGGGTTTGGCGCCGCCTTTGTCGGGCCCCAGAAAATAGGATTTTTCGAAATAGATCGGATCGACCTGGTCGAGAGGAACGAATTCTTTGATCTCGATGGCGTTGGTCGGCTCGGGAGTCAGGGCTTGCAGCTCTTCCTTGGAGAAAACCACGAATTTTCCCTTGGCGAACTCGTAACCCTTGGTGATCTCGTCTCGTTCCACCAATCGGTCGTCGGTGGGACAATACAGGCGATTCTTCACCCGGGTGCCACACTCTTTGTGCACCTGATTGAAACGTACGGTTTTTGCGCTCTCGGTGGTAGTGAAGAGCTTCACCGGAATGGTGACGAGGCCGAAGGATACGGTACCCGAGGCTTGAGGTCGTAGTGCCATGATCGTCGATGATATCCGAAACGGCCCGGCCCGGCCCAACCGGATCTCTATCGGGCGCTTCGGCTCGACTCTGGCAGATTCTCTTGATGGGTCGAGTCGGGCAGGATTTTCGGAATCTGACAAAGGGGTCCGTGCCGATAGGATATCGAGTCGTGCCGAAAGCAGGGGACAAGAAGGGCAAGCTGGCGCGGTACCGGGAGATGCGGTCCGCGGGGAGCACACCCGAGCCGTTCGGGGGGGCGGTGGGGGAGCGCCCGGGTTTGTTCGTGGTGCAGAAACATGCCGCGCGGCACCTGCACTTCGATCTGCGCATCGAGGTCGACGGAGTGCTCAAGTCGTGGGCGCTTCCCAAGGGGCCTTCGCTCGATCCCCAGGAAAAACGAATGGCCTTCGCCACCGAAGACCACCCGATCGAGTACGCCGATTTCGAGGGCATCATCCCCGCCGGGAACTACGGCGCGGGGGCGATGATCGTGTGGGACCGCGGCTGGGCGGTGCCACATATCGATCACCAGCACGGGATCGAGCACGGCAAATTGCTCTTCGAGCTGCGGGGGTACAAGCTCCGCGGGCTCTTCACCCTGGTGAAGACGAAGAAGGATCGCGAGTGGCTGCTGATCAAGAAACCCGACCATCACGCCCGCGACGAGAAATCACACCCCTTCGCTCAGGGCTCCGTGTTCTCGGGCCTGACGGTCGAGGAGCTGCGCGACGGCGAGAACCGTGCGCCGCGCATTCGGAGCGAGCTCGAGGAGCTGGGCGCGACGCGGCACCGGCTGGATCCGGCGGCGGTGCAGGTGAGCCTGTGTGAGCTGCGGCGCGAGCCCTTCTCCGGCGAAGGCTGGATCTTCGAGATCAAGTACGACGGCTACCGCCTGGTGGCGGCCAAGACCGCGGCCGGACCGAACGAAGGGCGGCATCGACGGCGCGATCGGCGCCGGGCCCGGCTGCTCTTCCGCAGTGGCCTCGAGGCCTCGCCGACCTTTCCCGAGCTCGTGCGCGCCCTCGCATCTCTGCCGTTCGACGGTGTCGTGCTCGACGGCGAGGTGGTGGTGCTCGACGAAGAGGGGCGGCCGAGCTTTTCGCGACTGCAGCGGCGCGGCAAGCTCACCCGCTCCAGCGACGTGGAGCGCGCCACGGTCTCGCTGCCGGCGGTCTTCTTCGCCTTCGATCTCCTGGGCTTCGAGGACTTCGACCTGCGCTCGCTGCCGCTGCTGGAGCGCAAACGGCTGCTGCGCGAGATCCTGCCCGAGGCGGGGCCCTTGCGTTATGTCGATCACCTGGCCGAACGTGGAGAAGATTTCTACACCGGCGTGCGGGGCCTGGGTCTCGAAGGCATGGTGGCCAAACGCGCCGGCTCTCCCTACCTCGGTGGGCGCTCGGCGGCCTGGCTGAAGATCCGCGCGGAGCGATCGGGCGATTTCGTGATCGTGGGGTTCACCCTACCCGAAGGGGCCGAGGGTGGGCTGCGGGCGCTGCACGTCGCCGCTCTCGACGGCCCGCGCCTGGTCTGGGTCGGCAAGGTGGGGACCGGCTTCAGCGCCGCCCGGGTGCGCGAGCTGCAGGAGCTCCTGGAGCCGCTGCGGCGGGAGCAGCCGTCGGCGGTGGGAGATCTGCCCCGGGGCAAGGGGCAGGTGTGGGTGGAGCCGCGCCTGGTGGCGGAGATCAAGTTCATCGAGATCACCGATGCAGGGCACCTGCGGCACCCGGTGTTCGTGCGTCTGCGCGACGACAAACGGCCGGAGGACTGCCTGCTGGCGAGCGAGGCTCCGTCGGTCGAGGAGCTGCCGGACGCCGAGCGCCAAGAGCCTCGCCCGGAAGTGGCCCTGAGCAACCTCGACAAGGTCTTCTGGCCCGAGGAGGGGTACACCAAGGGCGACCTGGTGGGGTATTACGAAGCGATCGCCCCCTGGCTCCTGCCCTACCTGCGCGACCGGCCGGTAGTGCTCGACCGCTACCCCGACGGCATCCACGGGAAATCGTTCTTCCAGAAGAACGCTCCCGACTTTGCTCCCGACTGGTTGCGGACCGAGGCGATCTGGTCGGAAGAAACGGGAGACGAAACCCTGTATTTCGTCTGCGACAACGTCGAGAGCCTTCTCTACCTGGTCAACATGGGCTCGATTCCGTTGCACGTGCGCTCGAGCCGGCTCCAGAGCCTGCAGGCGCCGGACTGGTGTGTGCTCGACCTCGATGCCAAGGACGCCCCCTTTGCCCACGTGATCGAGGTCGCGCGCACGATTCGCGAGCTCTGCGCCGCGATCGAGCTGCCGGCCTTCGCCAAGACCAGCGGTGCCACCGGCATGCACGTGTTGGTGCCGATGGGCAGCGGCAGCACCCACGAGCAGGGGCGGATGCTCGCCGAGCTCCTGGCGCGGGTGGTGGTGGCCCGGGTGCCGGAGATCGCGTCGGTAGCCCGCTCCGCGGCGGAGAGGCCGGGGCAGGTCTACGTGGATTTTCTGCAGAACGGATACGGCAAGCTGCTGGTGGCTCCCTTCAGCGCCCGGCCGCGCCCCGGCGCGACGGTTTCCATGCCGCTGCTCTGGGAGGAGGTGGAGGAGGGCCTCGACCCCCGAGACTTCACCATTCGCTCGGCGTCGGAGCGGCTCCGCGACCTGGGGGAAGATCCCCTCTCGAACGTGTTGGCCGACGGCGCGCCCTTGCAGCAGGTGCTGGAGCGGCTGAGCGGGCAGCTATGAGCTCGGAAGAGCGAAAGGAAGCGTCAGAAGAGATCGAGGGTTGGATCGCCCGTCAGCTCGTGGTCGAAGATCTCGAATTCCTCACCGAAACGAGTGATGATTCGATGGCGCAGGGCTTCGCGCTCTTCGGCCGAGAGATCCCGGGCGAGATCGGAGCTCTGCCACTGACGTTGCCGGATCAGGTCGCGGTGCCAGCGCGCGAGGCACGAGGCGCAGAGCTGGATCTCGGGAAGAGGGGCGAGGCGACTGCAGGCCAGGCAGTGGCCTTCCATCCAGGCGCCGATGGGACCGATGGTGTCCGAAGGCCACACACCGTCCTCGTCGACGCGGTCGTCGTCGATGCCGCCTTCGGCACGGGCGGTTTCGAAAAGAGCGAAATCGAGAAACGACATCCGGATCTGCAACCTCCCCCGGGAATCGAATCGATGGCTTCGGAGTCCTATACACAGAGAGCTGAGGGCCGTTCGAGACGATTCTTTTCTGAGGATAACCGATTTCTGCAAATCTGTGCGATAGCAAGAGATGAAACCCCCGAGGATCGAGATCCAGTGCCGATGAGCGAAGAGAACGAGATCACCCTCCTGTTGAGCGCCTGGCGGAGCGGCGAGTCGGAGGCGGAAGAACGCCTGATCGCCATGATCTACCCGCAGCTGAAGAAGATCGCCGCCCTGCGGCTCCCGGCCGACGGCGCTGGCTTCACCCTGCGCACCACCGACCTGGTACACGAAGCCTACCTGCGTCTGCTCGGCCAGCGCGCCGGCTGGCAGAATCGGGCCCAGTTCTTCGCCCTGACGGCGCGGCTCATGCGGCGGATCGTGATCGATCACGCCCGGCGGCGGGGAGCGGGCAAGCGGGGAGCGGGCCAGGCCGCGTTCACCCTCGAAGAGGTGGCCGAGCTCGGCCGGGGCGACACCGTGGACTGGCTCGATCTCGATGCGGCCCTCAACGAGCTGGCGCGGATCGACGCCGAGGCGGCGCGGGTGGTGGAGCTGCGATTCTTCGCCGGAATGACCGTCGACGAGATCGCCACCAGCCTCGGCCGGGGCTCGGCGACCATCGGTCGCAGCTGGCGGTTCGCCAGGGCCTGGTTGCGCCGCCGCATGGGCGGCGAGTCGCCCTCGGAGGCGCCGAAGGGATGAAGACCGGGGACTGGCGCCGGGCGAAGGAGATCTTCGAAGACGTCCTGGACGTTCCTCCCGCCGAAAGGCCGGCGGTGCTCGATCGTCTCTGCGGCGCGGAGAAAGCTCTCCGCGAGGCGGTGGAAGGTCTGCTCGATGCCGACGGGGAGCCGACGATGTTCTCCGAGTCCGCGGCGGAGGATCTGCTTCTCGCTCTCGAGGAGGAGCATTCCCAGCCCTGGAAGGGGCGTTTGCTCGGTGCCTACCGGGTGCTCGAGAAGATCGGCCAGGGAGGCATGGGAACAGTGTTCCTGGCCGAGCGTTCCGATTCCGAGTTCGAGAAGCGGGTGGCGATCAAGGTGATGCCGCTGTGGATGACGGGGGGCGGCAGCTCTCGGAGGTTTCGCCGGGAACGGCAGATCCTGGCACTGCTCGAGCATTCCAACATCGCGCGGCTCCTGGACGGCGGCACGACCGAGGAGGGCCAACCCTACCTGGTGATGGAGTATGTCGAAGGTCTACCCTTGACGTGTTTCTGCGACCAGGAGCGGGCCGGAATCCGGCGCCGCATCGAGCTCTTGCGGGAGGTCTGCGAGGCGGTCAGCTACGCCCACCAGAATCTGGTGGTGCACCGCGACCTGAAGTCCAACAACATTCTGGTGACAGCGGAGGGCGAGCCGAAGCTGCTCGATTTCGGCATCGCCAAGCTGCTGGACTCATCGGAAGCTCTCGACGAGCCCGGAGCAACCGCCACCCTGGATCGGCGCATGACGCCGGAGTACGCGAGCCCGGAGCAGCTCGCCGGCCGGCCGCTGACCACCGCGACCGACGTCTACTCCCTCGGGGTTCTGCTCTACGAGCTGCTCACCGGGGCCCGCCCCTTCTCCTGGCGCGACCGATCGCTGGCGGAGATCCAGGAGACGCTGCACCGCCGTGAGCCGACTCTGCCGAGCATCGCCGTGGCGCGGCTCGCGAGCCCCGGCGAGGATTCGTCGTCGGCGTCCGAGGTCGCCCGGCTGCGCCGGGCGACTCCGCGCCAGCTGGAGCGCC
This sequence comes from uncultured Thermoanaerobaculia bacterium, assembly GCA_964565225.1. Taxonomy (GTDB): domain Bacteria; phylum Acidobacteriota; class Thermoanaerobaculia; order Multivoradales; family J023; genus CAZMEL01. The sequence goes on from CAZMEL010000020.1 coordinate 24,595, forward strand.
AGCTGGCGGGGGATCTCGACAACATCGTACGCAAGGCCCTGCGTCCGGAGCCGGGGGAGCGCTACGCCTCGGTGGCGGCCCTGGCCGACGACCTCGGGCGGTATCTCGAGGGGCTCCCGGTGCTGGCTCGGCCCGCCGGCTGGACCTACCGCGCGGGCAAGTTTCTCCGCCGCCACGCCCTGGCCTCGGCGGTGGCGGCCGTGGGTGCTTCGCTGGTTTCCGGGTTCGCGGTCGTCACCTATCTGCAGGCGGCGGCGTTGAAGGTCGAGCGCGACGCGGCCCGTTTCGAGCAGGAGCGTTCCGACCAGGTGGTGCGGCTGCTGCTCGAATCCTTCGAGCTGGCCGACCCGGCGGTCCACCGGGGCGAGCAGGTCACGGCGCGGGAGATCCTGGACAACAGCGCCCGGCGTATTCCCGAGGAGCTGGCCGATCAGCCCGAGCTGGCGGCGACGATGTCGCACACCGTGGGCAAGGTCCAGGTCCGCCTGGGGCTCTACGACCAGGCACGGCCGCTCCTCCAGCAGGCTCTCCACCAGCGGATCGAACTCTTCGGTGCCGATCATCCCCTGGTGGCGGAGAGCTGGCACGAATGGGGCTCGTTGCTCTACCACCAGGACGAGCTCGAAGAGGCCGAGGAGGCTCTACGTCGGGCCGTCGAGCTACGGCGGCTTCTGGGACTGGGCACCGAGAGGGCTCGCAGTCAGCATCGCCTGGCGGACGTGCGCAGCGCCCTGGGGGATCGCGAGGATGCGGTTCGTTTGCACCGGGAAGCCCTGGCGACCCAGGAGCGAATCCTGGGAGAGGCGCATCCGGAGACTGTCGATGGCATGAATCGCCTGGCCCACGCCTTGCGAATGCACGGTTTCCGAGAAGAGGCAGAGGAGCTGTATCGGCGAGCTCTCGGAGCCCAGGAGGAGCTGCATTCCGGCGACGACCTGACCACCGCCGGCATCTTGATGGAGATCGCACGGCTGGAAGAGGCCAAGGATGTCGATCAGGCATCCGAGACCGGGTATCGCGCGCTCTCCATGTATGGCCGCCTGTACGAGGGGCGCCACTGGCGGGTGGCAAGTGGGCTCAACACCGTGGCCGGGATCGAGCGAGTCCGCGGCAATCCCGAGCAGGCCCTGGAGCTCTACCGTCAGGCTCTCGATCTGCAACGGGAGCTCCTCGGTCCGGGCCACCGGCGCCTGGCCCCGATCTATTTCAACCTGGCCCAGGTCCACCATCGGGACCTCGGAGAGGCCGAGATCGCCGAAGGGTACTACCGCCGGGCGATCGAGATCTCGCGGACCACGGTGGGCCACGAGCACGTGGGTATGGGTTTTTTCCAGGTCGGTCTCGGGGGCGCTCTCGGGGAGCTGGGGAAATTCGCCGAGGCCGAGGCGGTGCTGCGCCAGGCCTTCGATCTCTTCTCGAAGCTGTCTCGCGCGGGAGCCGAGGGGCGCAATGCGGCCATGGCGCGCTGTGAGCTCGGCGGGGTCCTGCTGGCGGCGGGTCGTCTCCAGGAGAGCGAGAAGCACCTGCTGGCGGGTTTGCCGGTGCTCGAGGAAACCCTGGGCGCCGAGCATCGGGTCACCCTCCGGGCCCGGCGATCTCTCGACGAGCTCTACCGCAGGACCGGGCGCCCGGAGCTGGCGTCGGGATCTTCGGAGTGAGCGCGCTCCAGGAACGGTTGTCGGCGAGAGGAATCCTGAGATCCTGTGTGCGGTCCTCGAAGCTCAGACCGTCTACGGTCCGTGCTCGAGCCTCGGGATTCCTCGGGAACCGAAAAGGATGCTCGTAGCCGCCTGGCGAGGAGCTTGGTGATCGGTTTTTCGCGCGGTTTGCGCGTCTGGCACAAAGCGGTCTTCCGAAGACCGTGGAAACACTCCAGAAAGGCCAGGCGCGATGAGACCGAGCACAACTTCCCACGAGCGTTCCGAGACCGCCGCCGCCCAGGAGTCGATCACCGCGTTGCTCGCCAACTGGCGGCGGGGAGGACGGTCGGATTCCGACGGCTCCTTGATGAATCGGGTCTACCCCCAGCTACGGGCCATGGCGGCGCTTCGTCTGGCCAGAGACGGCTCGGGGTCGACTCTCGAGCCCACGGAGCTGGTGCACGAGACCTACCTGCGCTTGGCCCGGCAGCACCGGGTCTGCTGGAGCGGTGAGGCACACTTCTTCAAGGTGGCGGCCTGCATCATGCGGCGCATCCTGGTGGATCGTGCCCGGAGCCGGAATCGCCAGAAGCGGGGAGGTGGCAACGCCCGGCTCTCCCTCTCCCAGGTCGAGCATCTGGCCCTCGGAGGCACCGGCACCGACTGGATCAAGCTCGATCACCTGCTCGACGCCCTCCAACGGATCCAGGCCCGGGCGAGCTCGGTGGTGGAGCTGAAGGTCTTCGTGGGCCTCGAGGTCGAAGAAATCGCCGACGTGTTGGGTGTCAGCCCGCGCACCGTGGCCCGGGACTGGAGCTTCGCGAAGGCCTGGCTCAAACGCCACCTGGGGCCCGAAGAGCGCCGCCACTGATCACCATCGAATGAATGGACCTCATCAGGAGACTTCGAAATGAGCTTTTTCAAGAGATACGTTTTCTGCAAGACCGGACGGACTCGATCTTCGCTTCTGGCGGCTCTCTGCCTCGTCGCGACTCTTTCACCAACGGCCCTCGCCGAAGGCCTCAACTGCGAGTCCAGCTTTCCCACGAGCACGTTCTGGGAGGACTACTACGACCATGTCGGCGACCATGTGCTGTTCCACGACGATGAATGCGGCTTGTCGGTGAACCTGGATCCCTTCACCGCGGAAGGGATCGGCACCATCGTGAAAAAGGAGCTCCAGCCCTTCCCGCACCGCTTCGTCCTGGGCCTGTTCTTGAGAACCGAAGACCTCCCCCTCGGATCCGGAGACTCGGTCACGGTTTTTCGCGCTTCGGATGCCCGGTCCGAAGGGCAGACTGCGACCAGCTGGCCCGATCCCGACTCCATCTTCGAGCTACGAGTCGAAGGCGGGATCAAGGGGTCCCATCGGCTGCGAGCCCTGGTAAAGGACGGCTCCTTCATCCACAGCCAGTACGTCACGGGGTACAACTCCCGCGGGACCCACCTCGAGCTCGACGTGAGCAAGTCGACCATGGCCGAGAGTGAAGACGGCACGGTGGAGGTGCGGATCACCGAGACGACCAACGAATTCGAGCCCGTGGTCTTCTCGTACATCGACCTCTGGAACCCGCTGCCTTCGGTGCTGGAGACCGGAGCGGTCGCCGCCTCCGGGCTCGACAGCTTCGGTCGAGTGGTGTTTCAGCCGGGAGTGCTGACCCAGCAGTACTTCGTCACAACCCCCCAGGTCCCGCCCATGTAGGGAGCCGCCGACGCTCCCGAGAACGGGGAAGCGAGCAGAGCGCTACTCGGACGGGATCTCGGGCACCGGGATCGCGAAGATCTCGTCGTTGCCGTCGCGGTTGGAGACGAAGAGCAGGGTCTTGCCGTCGGGCGAGATCGCCGGCTCGGTGGCCCGGCCGTCGGGCTCGGGAATCTCGATCGGCTCGCCATCGGGCAGCGCCATGACATAGACCTGGGTCATGCCCGGCCCGCGACGATTCGAGCCGAAGGCGATGGCCTTGCCGTCGGGAAAGAAAGTGGGCACGAACTCGTTGGCCGGGTGGTCGGTGAGGCGTTGTTGCTCGCCGGTGGCGAGATCCATCAGGTAGATCTCGTCGTTGCCGTCTCGCTGGGAGTAGAAGAGCAGCCGGGTGCCGTCGGGCGAGAAGCTGGGCCACAGATCATTGCCCTCGCTCTCGACCAGGGGGCGCAGGTTGCTGCCGTCGACGTCCATGCGGAAGAGGCTGGCCTTGCCGTTGCGGGCCGAGGTGAAGACGATCTCTTCGCCATCGGGGGAGGGACGGGGGAAGACGTCTTCCGCCTCGTGCCTCGTCAGGCGGGTGACGCCGGAGCCGTCGATCCCGATGCGGTAGATATCGTTGGCCCGGGTGCCGCTGTCGCGATTGGAGTGGAAGAGGATGTGTTGGCCGTCGGCGGAGAACGAGGGGCTGCGGTCGTGGCTGGGGTGGGCCGTCACCCGGCGCTGGCGGTTGCCGTTGGGTGCCATCACGTAGATCTCCCAGTTGCCGTCGCGGTCCGATTCGAAGGCGACCAGGCTGCCATCGGGCGAGAAGGCCGGGCGTCGGTCCTGGCGGGCGCTCTGGCTGAGGTTGTAGCCCTCCCCTTTGTCCTCGAGCTCTTCCAGCTGCTCGAGCAGGGTTTGTGCGGCAAGAGGTGGGGTGAGCGCGAGGGTGCAGGAAAGAGCCAGCAGCGTGGCGGCCCAGGAGCCGGCGGACCGGGCTCTCGGCGATGGGGTCCGGGGAGCGTTCGAATCGATTCTCGAATCCATTGTTGAGCCTCCTTGGAAGTGAGGGGGATTCTATGTCACCGCAAGGCGGCGCGGCAGCGGGACCTCTTCGATGGCGCGACAGCTGTCGAAACCGTCGAGTTGTTTCTACTCCGTCACATCCCTCCGTAGAGCGAGCCGGTGTTCCTTTCGCCAGGCCTCGGGGTCGCGTCGACTGCGGAGGCTCCGAAATCCTTCTCGGCGCTGTGTCCAGAAGGCTTTTCGGCACGATTCCCGTCGACCCGCTCGACCTGGCTCCAGGAACGCCGCCTCCAACGGGAACGACTTCGGAATCTGACAAAGTAGAAGTAGGAGACGGTAAGATAAGCGTTCGTCTCTCCCTGGCTCGGCTCGTTTCGGAGTCGACGCCAACGGCCGCGAGGTGTATGGATGAATCCGCCCGACGTCGTCAGGCTGACGCCTGGAAAACGTGTTCTCTTCTTGACCAAGGACCCCGAGCTGATCCGCCGCCAGCTGCGGGGTGAGCTGGATCTGCGGGCCGAAGACGTGTCGGTCGACGACCTGCTCGACGATATCAACACCGACATCATGACCCCCGCCTGGGTCTGCTTCCAGCACCGCCCGGAAGACATCGCCCGAGAAGCTTATGCCGGTTTGATCGTCGACGGGGAGCGGGTCTTCGAACGCGACGCTCTTCGCGACGGCAATTTCGAGGTGATCGTCTCGGGCCTGCGCAAGGGCACCGGAAGCTCCCGCGAGACCGCCGTGCAGGCCGAGAAGTGGAGCGGGATCCGCATCGCCATCGCCGCCTCCTTCGCGCCCATCCACGCCGCCAACAACATCAACCAGGGGGTGTTGATGGGGGACCACGAGATCTTGCGGCGGCTGCAGTCGGGAGAGGGGATCCCTCTCGAAGAGTTCTACCGCGACTACGACCCCATCACCCGGTTGATCGTCCAGGAAGGCGGGCTCTTCCCCTTCGCCCGGGCGCTCGAGGCGGGCACGGTGAGGATTCCCACCCACGGCACCGGCGAGCGTCCGATGAACATGACGGAGAAGATCCTCGCCGCCCACTTGCTGGGAGACGGCGAACGCTACGTCCGGCCGGGAGATGCCGTCCTGGTCGAGGTCGACGGCGGCTACTCGCACGATTTCACATCCGCCCAGGTCCACTACTTCCTGCAGCAGGAGTACGGCGAAGGGTACGAGATCCGCAACCCCGATCGGTTCGCCGCCTTCGAGGATCACCTGGTCTATGCCGACCAGGTTCCCCGGCTACAGAGTTTCCTCGGCAACATCGGCACCATGCGCAACCTGCAGCGGGATTTCCAGGAGCATTCCAAGGTCCAGGACTACCTCACCCACGATGGGGTGTCGCCCGGCATCTGCCACGAGGTCGCCCGGGAACGCATGGTGAGCCCCGGCGATCTCATCCAGGCGACCGACAGCCACACCTGCATGGGCGGCTGCAACAACGCCCTCGCCTGGGGAGTGGGCTCCACCGAATACGCCAACCTGATCTACAACGGATTCACCCAGGTGCGGGTGCCCGAGGCCATCCGTTTCGAGCTGGTCGGGGAGCTGCGCCCGGAGGTCACGGCCAAGGACGTGATGCTCTACATCCTGCTGCATTTCGCGCGGCCCCAGAAAACCCTCAACCGGGTCATGGAGCTCACCGGCCCGGGGGTCTCGACCCTGTCGATGGACGAACGGGGCACCCTCGCCAACATGGCCACCGAGTGCTCGGCCCGCGGCGCCGTGGTGCTGGCCGACGAGAGCACCTTCGAATGGATCGCCGCCCACCGCCCGGGGGCCGATCTCGAGGCCATGCGCCGCCGGGCCGTGGCGCCCGATACCGACGCCGAATACGCCGGTGGCATCCACACGATCGACCTCTCCACCATCGAGCCGATGGTCGCCCATCCGGGAGATCCCGACCGGGGCATTCCTTCCGACCCGACCAACGGCGAGCTCATTCGCCGGCTCGGCCGGGTGCCGATCGAGATCGCCTACGGCGGCAGCTGCACCGCCGGCAAGGCCCATGACCTGGAGTTCTACCACCGGGTGGTGGCGGAGGCTCTGGAGAACGGTCGGCAGATTCCGGAGGGGGTTTCCTTCCTCATTCAGTTCGGCTCTCGCACCGTCGAGAGCTGGGCCCGGGAACAAGGCTGGATCGAGGATTTCGAGCGGGCCGGTGTGCGCCTGATCCAGCCCGGCTGCGGGGCCTGCATCGGTTGCGGGCCGGGGGTTTCGGAAACCGCCGAGCAGGTGACGATCTCGGCGATCAACCGGAACTACAAGGGCCGCTCCGGGCCCGGCCGTCTCTACCTGGCGTCTCCGCTGAGCGTGGCGGCTTCGGCCTTTACCGGCTACATCACCGCCTACGAGCCCGGCATGTTCGCGGCTCCGGCGGCCGGCGAGTAGGTGCTCATTCCACGCTCACCAGCTCGGGCACCAGGCGATCGTCCCGCAGGGTGAGGAAGGCCATGGTGAGAGGCAGCTTGAATCTCCGCGGGCCCACCGCCCCGGGGTTGAGCAGCAGGCTGCCTCGGCGCCATTCCAGCTCGGGCCGGTGGGAGTGCCCGAAGACGATGAAGCGGCGCGGGCCGAGCCAGGCCGGGTCGATGTCTTCCCGGCGGTGGATCATGGCGAAGGGCATCCCGCCGAGGGTGGCCTCGACCTTCGGCGGCAGCTTCTCCAGGCCGTCGCCGAAGTCCACATTGCCACGCACGGCGGTGACCGGGGCCACTTCTTCCAACCGGTGCAGGATCTCGACCTTTCCCACGTCGCCTCCGTGCAGAATGTGGTCGCAACCGTGCATCCGTTGGAGCACTTCGGCCCGCAGCTGGCCATGGGTATCGGAGAGTACGGCGATTCGCATGGTGGCTCCTTGGGACTGTAACACTCAAATGTTCAGCGTCTGAGCGGCTCCCGCCGACCCCAAGCATTCTTCGGTTACAGTCCACTTGTGGCTCTCGGCAGGGGAGCGGCGTTCGTTGACTCGCCCTGGGGCCGCTGGTATTCTGGAATTCAGTCCCTCTCGAGATTTTTCCCCACTCGAGCCCGCCCGCAAGCCTCGGCACCGTGTCGGGGCAGAACGACGCTATCTCAGATCGGGCCGACTCCCAAGCGCGCCGGCTCGGTCGAACCGAACAGGACCGAAAGCCAGATCGTGATTGTCGACAAGACCCGTGTCGAAGGCATGACCGTCCTCAGCATCGAGGGCATCATCAAGCTCGGTCGCAGCGCCGAGTTCCTCGCCGAGAATCTGAGGCGGACCCTGGAGAAGGACGACGGAACCGTGCTCCTGGATCTGTCGAAGATCAACTACATCGACTCCACAGGCATTGGCGAGATGGTCGCCTACCTCGGCCGTTTCTCCGACCGCGACCGCCGCCTGGTGCTGGTGCAGCCCTCCGACCGTATCCGCAAGCTGCTGAAGATCGCCCAGCTCGACACCCTCTTCTCCATCTACGACGATCTCGAAACCGCGGTCGCCCGGGAAAAAGCCGCCGGGTAGCAGAGCCTTGCCGTCGCCGGGGCACCTTCGGAGCACGGGTGTCCTGGCCGCAGGTGTCCTGAGGGCAGGTGTCCTGCTCGTGGCGCTGCTGGCCTCCTGCTCTCCGCTCGAACAGGCTCCCACCGAAACCTCCTTCGCCGCGGTCGTCGAGCCCCTGCTCTCCGCCTGGGAGCGGGCGGACCTCGTCTGCCTCGGAGAAACCCATGGTCGTCGCCTCGATGGCGCTCTGCAGCGGGCGCTGGCACGGCATCCGGCCTTTGCAGACACCGTCGACGTGGTGGTGCTGGAGAGCGCGAGCGGTGTCCACCAGGAGCTGCTCGACCGTTTCGTTCTCGAGGGTGCCATCCTGAGCCGCGAGGAGCTACAGCCGATCTGGCGAGATGCCGGGCGAGGGGCTCCCTGGGAGCTGCCGGCAGTGGAGGAGCTCTTGCGGACGATCCGGGCCGTCAACCGAGAGCTGCCCCGGGACCAGCGGGTCCGGGTGTTGGCAGGGGCCGTGCCCATTCCCTGGGGCCAGGTACAAACGCCGGAGGATCTGGTGCCCTGGCTCGATCGCGAGGCCCACCTGGCGAAGATCTCGAAAGAGAAGGTGCTGGATCGGGGGCTGCGGGGCCTGGCGATCTACGGTGCCTACCACTGCGAGAAGGCGGGCTCGAGCCTGGCCGCGAGGCTCGAGCGCGTTGCTCCCGGGCGGGTGTGGTCGGTCTTCGCCCTGGCCGCGGGTGAGATGGCCGCGGCCAGCCGAGAGCGTCTGGGGATCGGGCCGGAGATGACGCTGGTTCCGGTCACCGGTCACGACCTGGCAGACCGAGCCGCGGGCGACGCTTTCTTCGAGGGGCACCTCTACAGCGAGAAGCGGTTCGGCGATCTGGTCGACGCCGTGATCAGCTACGGCGGGGCTCCGGACGCAATGGAAACCATCGACGAGGACTCCCTTCCCCTCGACTTCCGCCGCGAGCTCGAGCGCCGAGACCGGCTCCGTCGAGAGGCACAGCACTCTTCGAACCGATCGATGAGCGCGCATGGGCCTCGTCCCGAGCTCTACGAGTCCAGGGGCAGCTCGTAACAGGCCGCTTCGTCGGCGTTGCGGACGAGCAGGTATCGGCCCGACAGAGCGGGCGTGTTCCAGCTCTTGCCGTCGAGGGCGGAAAAGCTTGCGAGCTCCCGCAGCTCTTCGGGGTTCGGCTCGATCAATACGACATCGCCGTCTTCGGCCACCAGCAGCAGCAGGTCGCCGACCCGCAGGGGCTGGCCGTGGCCGTAGCGGCCTCCTTTCCAGCACCGCTGCCCGGTTGCGGGATCGATACACACCATCACGCCATCGTCGAGGCCGTAGATCTTGCCGTCGACCTGCACCAGGTTGGTGAACTTGGCCTTCAACCGGGTGCTGCTCCAGACCTCTTCCGTGGCCCACCCGTCGTCGACTCTCCGCAATCGCAGCATGGTCGCGCCGATCCCGTAGCCGCTCGAGATCACCAGGCGATCGTTGCCCACCACCAGGGGTTGCGCCACGTTGGGTTGGCCGCCGGGCCAGGGGAAATGCCACAGAACCCGGCCGTCGTCGGGATCGTGCCCGGTGATGCTGGTGTGGTTGCGGCTCACGATCTGCGGCACACCGGCCAGCTCGGTGACGAAGGGAGAGCTGTAGCTCGCGGGATCGTCGCCAGCGCTCCAGGCGGGCTCACCCGTCGCCAGTGCATAGGCCATCAACGACTTGCCGTTCGGACCTCCCGGGGCGACGATCACCACGTCGCCGTGCACCAGGGGGGAGCCGGCGAATCCCCACTCGGGAGGAGTGGCACCCGAATCTTCTACCGTTTGCCGCTGCCAGAGAATCGAGCCGTCGGCGAGGTCGAGGCTGGTGAGCACTCCGGTCGAGCCGTACGTGTACACTCGCCCGCCCGCGATCGTAGGGGTCGCTCGCGGGCCGTTGCCGCCGACCGCTGACTCGAACCGGCCAGGGTAGGACGTCACCCAAACGGGCTCTCCGGTCTCGAGATCGTAGCGCGCCACGGCTTCCTCCTCGCCGCGCCGCTCCTGGGTGACCGCGGCGTTGCCGACCACCGCAAAGGCCGACCAGGCGTTACCCACCGGCCGTCGCCAGAGCTCTTGCGGAGGTCGTGCCTCCCAGTCGCGAGCGAGGCGCAGATGCGTGAGGGTGGCGTCGCGGCCGGGTCCGAGGAACTGCGGGAAGTCGTCGACGGAGGTGACCGTGGGGGCTTCGGCCGTGCCCCGAGCGTCGGCCAGGGGGCCGGCGTCGGCGAGTCGCCAGCGAAAGATCGGTAGGAGATCCCCGCTGAATCCTTCGAAACGAAAGAGTAGGAGCCCGAGGGCGCTCAGAACGAGGATGCCCAGGAATGTCTTGCCGCGGGTCTTCCAGGGGAGCCGCGAAAGGAAGAGCAACCACAGCAACAGGGCGCCGAGCGCGAGGAGCACGGTGAGCATGCTGGGGACGACCCGATCTTGCAGCTGGTCGGCCTCGCCCAGCCACAGCCAGGCGAGTCTCGCGGCCGCGAGCGCCCGGATCGCGGCCGCCGGCCACCACCGCATTTTCGTTCTCTGGGTCATGAGATTCCTTTCGAAACGTGCACGGACAGAGGAATTTGCTCACTTCTCGAGGCCGCTCCGGGGCTCGACTTCCGTTAGGATACAAGAACAGGGTCCTCTCCACGCCAATCAGAGATAGTCAACCAAAGATACTGCAGGGCCCGCACTCGGGGGATGGTCACCAGGAGCGCGGTCGAGATCACCGGAAGGGGAATCTCTAGTCCTGGCTCGTCGGTCTGGTTCGAGCGTGAGGGGGTTCTGAGCCCGTCCTCATTACTACGCTTCGATCCTCGCCGGGGCCGGGTCCGGTCCCGAGCGTTTGCCGTCACCGAGCAAGAGCAGGAGAGCCCAGGGAATGCAACGAGCCGAATCCACCGCTTCCGGCCAGCCTTCGTCGGCCGAAGAGTTGGAACAGGAGCTCGAGGAGGCGCGAGAGGAGATCGCTCGACTTCGCTCGGCCCTGGTGACAGCCTCGTCGGGGACCGAGATTCGCTGGGAGCGTCTCGCCCGGGCGCTGCCCGCCGCGGTGATCCTTTTGGGATCCGAAGGTCAGCTTCGATTCGCCAACCGGGCGGCGGAAAAAGTCCTCGGAATGAAGATCGAGGAGATCGAGGGGCGCCCCTACGACGACCCGGAGTGGGTCATCACCTCCTTCGACGGCGAGGTCATTCCCTGGGAGCTGCGACCGACCTCTCGCCTGATGGCCGGCAAGCCGGTGGAAGGCATTCAGCTGGCGGTGCAGCGGCCGTCGGGCGAGAGGGTGATGTTGACGGTGCACGGCACCGCCCTGCTCGACAGCGATGGGGAGTTCGAGGGCGGCATCCTGGTGCTCGAGGACGTCACCGAAGAAGAGGCGATCCGTGGGGAGCTGGCCCGCTACCAGCGTCACCTGGAGACCATTGTCGAGGACCGCACGTCCGAGCTGATCGAAGCCAACGAGCGGCTGCAGCGGGAGGCCCGAGAGCTGGAGATCGCCGAGCGGCGCCAGCGGGTGCTGGTCACCGCCATCGAGGCGGTGCAGGAAGGGGTGGCGATCACCGATGTGGAGGTCGAGTCCGAGCACGGACCTCGGCTTCTCTTCGTCAATGATTTTCTCTGTGAGATGAGCGGCTTTCCACCTCGCCAGCTGGCCGGGGAGCGGTTCGGGGTCTTGCTCGCACCGGGCGAGAATCGAGACGCCCTGGAGGATCTTCGCGCGGCGGTGCTGGGGGGCAGATCCTTCCAGGGGGAGTTTCGCTACCGGCGTCGCGAGGGTGAGGAGTTCCTGGTGTCGAACCACTTCAGCCCCGTGATCAACGAGGCCGGAGAGCTCACGCATCTGATCTCGATCCAGAAAGACATCACCCAGGAAAAAGAGGCCGAGAGAGCTCTGCGCCAGAGCGAGGAACGGTATCGGCTCCTGATCGAGCAGATGAACGAGGGTTTTGTTGCCACCGACCGCGAGAACCGGGTCGTTCTGACCAACCCGCGCCTGGAAGAGATGTTGGGATATAGCGGGAAAGAGCTCGCGGGCTGCTACATGGGCGACTTCACCGACGAGACCAACCGGGCCCTGCTCGAGGCGCAGGAGGCGAAACGACAGGAAGGGCTCGCGGAGTCCTACGAGCTCACCTGGCAGCACAAGGACGGTTCCGCGGTCGATACCACCGTCTCCCCGACCTCTCTGCGAGATGCGGACGGAGAGTTCGTCGGCAGCTTCGCCGTGGTGACCGACATCACCGAGCGCAAGCGCATGGAAGAAGAGCGGCGCCGGCTGGAAACGCGGATACAGAAAGCCCAGAAAATGGAGAGCCTCGGGCTCCTGGCAGGGGGGGTCGCCCACGATTTCAACAACCTCCTGGTGGGCATGTTGGGCCATGCCGGGCTGGCCCTGATGGAGCTTCCTCCCCAGTCGACGGCCCGCGGCATGATCCGCCAGATCGAGATCGCTGCCCTGCGGGCTTCCGAGCTCACCAAGGAGATGCTGGCGTACTCGGGCAAGGGCAAGTTCCTGGTCGAGGCCATCGACCTCTCGGCGCTGGTGGAGGAAATGGCACACCTGTTGAAGGTGACCATCAGCAAGAAAGCGGTGATCAACTTCAACTTCGCGCCGGACCTCTCGGCGGTCGAGGGAGATCCCACGCAGATCCGCCAGATCGTGATGAACCTGATCACCAATGCGTCGGAGGCCATCGGCGACCGGAGCGGCGTGATCACCATCACCACCGGAGAGATGTACGCCGACCGGCAATACCTCTCCGCAACCTACATGGACGACGAGCTCGACGATTGGAGCTACGTCTACCTCGAAGTCGCCGATACCGGCTCCGGTATGGACGAAGAGACCCGTGCCAAGATCTTCGATCCGTTCTTCACCACGAAATTCACCGGCCGGGGATTGGGATTGGCGGCCGTCCTGGGAATCGTGCGCGGGCATCGCGGCGCGATCAAGGTCTACAGCGAGCCGGGACGGGGTACCTCGTTCAAGATTCTCTTCCCGGCCATCAGTGAGAACGCCCGAGTGGCGCCTCGAGAGGAAACCGTGGACGAGTTGAAGATCCGAGCCTCCGGACGGGTGCTGGTGGCCGACGACGAAGAGATGGTCCGAGGTGTCGCCAAGCTGAGCCTCGAAACCGTGGGCTACACCGTGACAACCGCGAGCGACGGGCAGGAGGCGGTGGAGATCTTCCGCCAGGAAGAGGGGCGTTTCGACGTGGTCCTGCTCGATCTCACCATGCCGCGAATGGGTGGAGAAGAAGCCTACCGCGAGATCCGCCGCATACGCGCCGACACCAAGGTGGTGCTCTCCAGCGGCTTCAACGAGCTCGACACGGTCCAGCGCTTCCCCGGGCGCGGCCTGGCGGGCTTCCTGCAAAAACCCTTCAAACCCCAAGAGCTGATCAAGACCATCCGCGAGATCCTGGAGTAGGAGCCACGATCTTCCTGCCTTCCTCGGGTCTCGAACGCGCGTCTCAGCGATCCGACTTCAGGGCCGGAATCAAGGGCGCGCGCAGGGCCGAGAGGGCCGCGAGGGTCGAGGCGACGAGGCCGAAGGCGTAGATCGCGCCCAGGGTCGAGGCGATACCGGCCCAGGGCACCGCCTCTGCGTAGGTCACGAGATTGGGGGCGGCGGTGAGCAGGGCTGCCGCGGTGCCGATCACCAGACCCGCGAGCAGCAGCAGGGCGTTTTCCGCCACCACCATGAAGCTCAGGGAGCCGCGCCGGAAGCCGAAGGCTCGCAGGGCCGCGAGCTCCGAGCGGCGCTCGATCACGTTGCGCAGCAGGATGATCGCCAGGCCCACGGTGCCGAGCAGCAGCCCGAGGCCTCCGAGGGTGCGGAAGGTCGAGAGGTAGGTGTTCTGCACCGCGTGGAAGGACTCCAGCTTCTGGGCCGCGGGTAGGGCGTCGAAACCGTAGTCTTCGAGGCCGCTCTCGAGCGATTGCGACAGGGCCTCGGAGTCAGCGCCGGTTTCGACCAGGAAGTAGGACCAGCCGGAGAGCGACGGAAAGTACCGCTTCAGCTGCTGCTCGGAGACCAGCAGCTCGCTCTGGAAGAGGCTGGTCTTCAACGTTCCCACCAGCCGTAGCCGGAGCGGCCGACCGGCTTCGTCTTTCATCTCCAGCTCTTCCCCCAGACCCAGTTTGAGGATCCACTGGGTGGAGTTGAAGTCGCCGATCGCGGGGATCACGCCCGGCCCCAGATCGAGCTCGAGGAGCTCCCAGGGATTGTCCAGGTCTTCGAGCGTCGCCTGGAACTGGAAACCGCCTCGTTCGACCATCTCTGCAGGAACCCCGAGCAATCTCGGCTCGCGAGGTTGATAGAGGTTGAGGCAGCTGGTGTCGTCTCCCGGCAGGAGGCGCATGGGTACGATCGCCGCATCAGCCAGGGCCGACTCCTCGAGCCCGAGCTCGAACCGTCCGGCGGCGGAGGCGAGGTTCCGCTGCAGGGGGACGTCGGATTCCGCCACCAGGCCGAAACCACCGGTGCCGGAGTCTCGGCCCAGCTCCGCGTGGGAGAAGTCCTGCTGGAAGGCGGCCACGGTGACGATCATGTAGCTTGCGCTCGCCACCAGCACCGCCGAGAGCAGGCTGCGGCCTCGATTGCGCGCACCGTTGGCCGCCGCCATCCGCAGCAGGGCTCCCAGGCCGGGGCTCCCGAGGCCCCGGCGTCCACCCGAGCCCAGGCGATGGGCGAGCAGCGCCAGCGACCCGACCAGCAGAGCGGTGCCGGCGGCACCGAAGAACATCGGGTTGGAAGCCTGGCCGGTAGCCACGGCGGCGACCACCAGGGCCACCGCGAGGCCCGTGCCGGCCACGGCCAGCTTGCCGGCGCGGCTCCCGGCACGGGTGTCGACCGGCTCCGAGACGTTTTTCAGCAGGGCGGGAGTGGATACCTCGTCGAGCCGCCGAACCCGGCGCCAGACGGTGAAGATCACCACCGCGGTGGAGGCCAGGAAACCGATCAGCAAGGTGGTGGGTTTCAGGTGCAGGTCGAGGCGCGAGGTGCCCACCGCCGGCAGCCACCAGGTGCGCAGACCGAACATCATCGCCTCGGCGTAGAGCACCGCACCGAACAGGCCGATCAGGGAGCCCACGGCGGCGAGCAGGCTGCCCTCCATCACCAGCTGGCGGCGTACCTTCGCCGCCGGAAAGCCGACGGCGCGCAGCAGCCCCACCTCGTTCGCCCGGCGCTCGACCCCGAGGCTGAAGAGCAGGGCGACCAGCAGGGCGGCGGAGAAGATCAGAAAGAAGCTGAAGCCGATGAATAGGCCCCCGAAGTCGGTGGCACCTCCGGAGGCTCCGAGCCCCAGCTCCTTGACCGGCTGGAAGCCGAGACCGAAGGCGTCGAGCGGCAGCCTTCGGGTCAGCTCCTCGTCGAGGATCGCGGCCAGCTCGCTCGCGCTCCGGCCCGCGGCCGGTGCCAGCCGCATGGAGGTGAGGTCGCCCCAGCGGTTGCGCCACAGCTGGCGCGCCTGCTCGGCGGGGAGAAAGGCCTTGGGAGTGCCCCGGTACTGGTCCCAGTAGGCTTCGTCGTCGTCTTCGATCTGGTCGAGGTCGATGGGAAAGGGCGGATCCCAGTCGGCCATGCGGCTGCTCCCGGCGATGCCGGGGTACTCCTGGGCCAGGGTGGGGTCGGCGCCGAGACCCTCGAGGGCGACGATACCGGCGACCCGGAGCTCGGTCGAGGTGTCGTACAGCTCCTCGCGCGGCCCGACCCGGAAGTACTCGAGAGTGAGCGGGTCGCCCACCGCGGCCCCGAGGCGCTCCGCCGTCCAGGTATTGAGCAGGATCTGGCCTTCCGCCAGGGGAGGAGCCGGGTTTCCGTCGGCCAGCTGGAGGGTGCCCAGCGCCGGGTCTGTGAGGGGGCCGATGCCGCTGACGGTGGAGTAGGGGACTTCCGCTTCCCCGAGGCGCAGGGCGTTGACGAGGTAGGTCAGGATCGGCAGGGTGGAAGCGTTCTGCTCGGCGGCGATCGCCTCGAGGGTCCGCGTCAGGTCGGGCCGGAGGATGTACTCCTCGCTCTCCACCGAAACCGTGTCTCCACGCACCTCGATCTTCGTGCCGAGATCAGCGGCCGAGGCCACCCGGCGAGTGGCTTCGTCGAGCCGGATCGTCCCCTCCGCGCCCGCGGTATCCGGCCCGGACGCCGACGCCAGGACACCGTTGATCCTGCCCTCCTGGTCGAGAGCCTTTTGCAGCGCTCCGAGGGGAACGAAGACGTTGTAGGGAGAGGCCTGATGGACCGTGAGAGCAAAACGCCCGAGACCGGCGTCGGGAAGGATGCGCAGAACCCGCAGGCGCAGGGTCTCCACCACGTCGTCGGTGTCCTTGCGGCTCATCAGGGAGCCGCTGGGGACGTCGCTGAAGCGGCGCAGCGAGATCAGCAGGTCGTCCCCTTCGGCGGCGCCGAGGGTGTCGGCCAGGGATCGATTGATCCAGGCCGGCGGGAAGACCGATCGTTCGGGGGTGAGCAGGGGCGAGAGCTCTTCGGCCCCGAAGAGCTCGAGGAAGCCCTGGTCGATCCCCGTGAGGCCGACGTTCGAGGCCCGGGTGCGCTGGCGCGCGTGCAGAGCGCTGCCGCGCAGGAGGATCGCAGGCACGACCCGCGAGAAACCCTCGTCGGGCGCCACCGCGGAGAGGTCGGCGGCCAGCTCCTGGCGGAAGAATCGCTGCCCGGCCAGCGCCTGGTCGATACCGCCGAGCCGTTCGAGGGTCAAGGCGCGCAGGCTGCCGCGAACCGAGTCTCCCACCAGCAGAGCGCCGGTGAGCACCGCCGAAGCCACCGCAGCGCCGGCGATCACCGCCAGGTTCATACGCCAGTGGTAGATCAGGGTTCGGTACATGAACCCTCCCGCAGCTCCACCCGCCGCGGGAAACGCGCGGCCAGCTGGAGGCTGTGTGTCACCACGATCAGGATTCGCTCGGTGCCGTGGAGCTCGAGCAAGAGGTCGGCCACCGCCTCGGCGGTCACCTGATCGAGGCTGCCGGTGGGCTCGTCGCAGAGCAGGAGCGACGGCTGGTTGATCAGCGCCCGGGCCACCGCCACCCGCTGCCGCTCGCCACCCGAGAGCTCCGCCGGCCGGTGCTCCAGCCGGTGGTCGAGCCGGACCCGTTCGAGCAGCTCCAGGGCGCGCTCCCGGGAACCGGTCGCGCGGGAATCGTCGGCGTGGGCCAGGGTCGGCAGCAACACGTTCTCGAGCACCGAGTACTGCGGCAGCAGATGGTGGTCCTGGAACACGAAGCCGACCGTGTGGTTGCGAAACCGGGCGAGCTCGGGCTCGGGCAGGCGGAAGGGATACTGCCCGTTGATCTCCACCTCGCCGCCGGTGGGGTGATCGAGAGTGCCGAGGATCTGCAGCAGGGTGCTCTTGCCCGAGCCCGAGGGACCGGTGATGGCCAGGGTCTCACCCCCCAGGAGGCGCAGGTCGATCCCCCGCAGGACGTGGACCTCCTGGTGCGGGGTGCGGTAGCTCTTCTCGAGGTTGCGGCACTCCAGGTGTACGGAGCCCGCGGCAGAAGGGGTAACGGGGGTGCTTTGCAAGGCTCTTACTCCTCAGGAGATCGTTCCGGAGACGCCTCCGGGGGTGCTTCCGTGATCTGCTCGGCGAGGAACTCGGGAATCGGGATCGGACGCAGCCGAGCCGCGGGATCCGGATAGGGTGTGGCGAGGGCGCAGCAGATACAGGCGATCTTGCCCTCCGCGACCAGGTGATCCCCGCAGCGGAAGGTGAAGCCGTAGGTCAGGGCGCGCCGGCCCTTGCGCAAGATCCGGACCTCGATGTCGAGAACGTCGCCGAGGCGGGCCGGGCTGCGGTAGTCGCAGGAGGTGGAGACCCGCGGCCATCCGATGTGCTCTCCTTCGTGCTCGAAGTGCACGGTCGAGCCGAGAGAGCGTTGAAACTCGTGCTCCGCGGTCTCCATGAACACGAAGAAGCGCGAGAAGTGCACGATTCCCGCCATGTCGGTGTCGGCGAACTCGATCCGGCGGCGGGTGTGGAACTCGTAGGCTTTCATTCTCTTGAGTGTACCCGACGGGCAGGATTCTTCGGAGTCGATCTCCTGGCGAGCGATCGCCGCGCCGCCCGTTTCCAAGACCTACGAGATCGACGGCGGACCGGATGACCTCGGGCTGCGTGGAACGTGGTACCGACTGCTACAATCCGCCCAGACTTCCAGGGAAACGAGCCGTAGACGATCCGAGATCCGAGTCCGCGAAGGAAACCGTGGAGAGCCCAAGCCCCCAACACCGATTGCTGGTGGTCGACGACCACGAGGACAATCGCGACATGTTGTCTCGCCGCCTGCAGCGCCGGGGCTACCGGGTCGAAGTGGCTGCCGATGGCCTCCAGGCGCTCGAGGTGGTCGGCGGTGGAGGGATCGACCTGGTCCTGCTCGACATCATGATGCCCGGGATCGACGGCTTCGAGGTTCTGCGCCGCCTGCGCCAGACCCATTCGGCCAGCGAGCTGCCGATCATCATGCAGACCGCCAAGGCCCAGAGCGACGACATCGTCCGCAGCTCCGAGGCGGGGGCCAACGACCACGTGGTCAAGCCGCTGAACTTCCGGATCGTCGCGGCCAAGGTCGAGGCCCTGTTGAAGATGAAGGACTCGTCGAAGCCGAGCCTGCCGTCGGCCGCGCCGACCGAGATCCGACCGGGAGCGACCATCGAGGGAAAATACGAGCTGATCGACCTGATCGGCTCGGGCACTTTCGGTGCGGTGTACCGGGCGCGCCACATCGGACTGTCGCGAGAGGTGGCGATCAAGTTCCTCCAGCCCAGCGTGACCGCCAGCGAGGAGTCGCGCCGTCGCTTTCGCCAGGAAGGGGTGACCGCTTGCCTGATCGATCATCCCAACGCGGTGGCGGTCTCCGACTACGGGATCACGGCCGATGGGGTGGGTTTCCTGGTCATGGAGCTCCTCTCCGGATTTTCCGTCCTGCACGAGCTGCGGCAGACCACCTTCTTGAGCCCGCGCCGGGCGGGGGAGATCCTGGAACCGGTGTGTGCGGTGCTCGGCGAGGCCCACGGCACCGGCCTGGTGCACCGCGACATCAAACCCGAGAACATCTTCCTGCACCAGGGGCGCCGGGGCGAGACGGTCAAGGTGCTCGACTTCGGTATCGCCAAATGGGTGGGGGAGAACGTCACCCAGGAGAATCTCACCGCCGAGGGCTGGGTGTTGGGAACGCCGGCCTATATGGCGCCGGAGCGGCTGGAGAGCCAGGGCTACGACGGCCGGGCCGACGTCTACAGCCTCGGGGTGATGCTCTTCGAGATGCTCACCGGTCAACGCCCCTTCCAGACCAGCAACAACGATCCCATGGCCATGATCATGTTGCACGTGCGCGAGCAGGCGCCGAGCCTGCGCAGCGTCCGGGCCGAGGTGCCGGAGGCGCTGGAGGCGGTCGTGGCCTGGGCCCTGGCCAAGAACCCCCTGGAGCGCCCTTCCGCGGAGGAGCTCGCCGCGGCCTATCGCCAGGCCCTGCAGCGGATCGAGGCTCCCGAGACCGGGCCGGCTCCGCAGCCGCCGGGCGTCGACGAGCCCGGCCTTCTGGAGCTGGAGCTCGACAAGGGTCTCCCCGAGATCGACACCTCGGCACCCACGGTCCCCTTCGACAGCAAAGGGCAGCCGGGCCTGCCGCCGCCGGAGAAGAGCTGGCTCTCCGGGTTGCTCGATCGCCTGAAGGGTTTTTGGTCTTGACCTCGGGTCGCCGAGAGCCGGCGCGGTGAGGGGGCTCCCGAAGTGAGCATCCGGCTGCGCCTGACTCTGGCGTTCCTCGCGATCCTGGCGCTCTTCGGGATCGATATCGCCGTCTACTTCAACAGCAATGCAAAGCGCGGCGATAGCTTCATCGTCCTCGACGAGGCCATCCAGCGCCAGGCCCAGGTGGCGGAGCTCGAGAAAGGGGTTTCGGAGGGGCGGACCTCGATCCGCTCCCTGGCGGTCCTGCGGGAGGCAGATCTGGACTCGGCATCCATCTCTCCGCAGCAGCGAGACCAGCAGAAGACGAGCCTGGCCACCTTGGAGAAGCAGCTCTTGGCCCTGGTCTTGGAAACCAGGAGCTTGAATGGCCCGGTGGCCGACTCGCTGGAGACGGAG
Organism: uncultured Thermoanaerobaculia bacterium; assembly: GCA_964565225.1. Taxonomy (GTDB): domain Bacteria; phylum Acidobacteriota; class Thermoanaerobaculia; order Multivoradales; family J023; genus CAZMEL01. The sequence goes on from CAZMEL010000020.1 coordinate 44,575, forward strand.
TTCGAGGCCATGAAGGAGCAGTGGCTGCTCATTCTCGACAGCCTGGAGGCCGACGAAGACGCCGCGGCCGATGACGAAGAAGCTGGTGACGAAGAGGCTGGCACCCGGCCCGACGCCGCAACGCCCGGCGCCCGGCCCGGCGGAGAGGGGGTGGCGGTGACCGGCGATGGCTCCGAGATCTCGCTGAGCCCGGGCCCGCCGCGACCCCTCCCGGGAGGTCAGGAGATCGAGGCCTCCGCGCGGGCGGTCCTGGAGCTGCTCGAGACGCTGGCGGAGGAAGAAAGGCAACGAGTCCAGGCCGCCCGGAGCTTCTTCTACCAGGCCTCGGAAGCTGCCGACCAGCGGGTTCTCGGGATCTTCGTGGTGTCGGCCGTGATCGCCCTTCTGGTCGCCCTGGCGGTGCCCACCCAGCTCGACCGCAGCCTCCAGGTCCTCGAGTCCGGCGCTCGTCGCATCGGCGCCGGAGATCTCGAGCATCGGATCGAGCTCCAGGGGGGCGACGAGCTGGCGGCCCTCGCCCAGGTGATGAACGAGATGTCGAGCAATCTGCGGGCCGCCCGTTCGAAGGTCGAAGAGGCCCGGGCCGCCGCGGAGCAGGCCAACGAGGCCAAGAGCAGTTTCCTGGCCAACATGAGCCACGAGCTGCGCACCCCGATGAACGCCATCATCGGGTATGGCGAAATGTTGGTGGAAGACGCCGAAGACACCGGCCAGGAAGCCTTCATCCCCGATCTGCAGCGGATCCTCGCCGCCAGCCAGCACCTGCTGGCGCTGATCAACGACATCCTCGACCTTTCGAAGATCGAGGCCGGCAAGATCATCCTCTTTCCCGAGGAAGTCGAGATCGGCACCCTGGTCGAAGACGTTCGCGCCACCATCGAGCCGCTGGTGGCCAAGAACGACAACCAGCTGCAGATCGACCTTCCCCCCGGCCTCGGCACCTTCGTGCTCGACGTCACCAAGCTGCGGCAGACCCTTCTCAACCTGCTCTCCAACGCCTGCAAGTTCACCTCCTGCGGCACCATTCGCGTGGTGGTCCGCCGGCCGGAGAGTGCTTCGGGGGAGCGGTTGCGGATTCAGATCGGCGATACCGGCATCGGCATGACCCGAAGCCAGATGAGCCGGATCTTCGAGGAGTTCACCCAGGCCGATTCCTCGACCACCCGCCAGTTCGGAGGCACCGGCCTGGGGCTCACCATCAGCAAGAAATTCTGCCAGCTGATGGGAGGAGACATCCAGGTGCAGAGCCGTCCGGGAGCCGGAACCACTTTCACCGTGGACCTTCCGGCCGTGGTGACGAACGAGCCGAGCGGTACCGCCGACGCTCCCGCTCCCATCGGTCCCGGGCCGGTCCCCACCGCGGTGACTCCGGCTCCTGTCGTTTCGATGCCCGAGACCGAGCCCGTTCTGCTGATCGCCGAGAGCTCACCAGCGACCGATCGGGTCCGCGCCTTCCTCGGCGGAGAAGGCCTCGAGGTCATCCGCTCGGAAGAGCCCGGTGAGGCGCTCGAGCTCGCGCGCCAGCTCCATCCG
>CAZMEL010000021.1:0-45355 GCA_964565225.1 uncultured Thermoanaerobaculia bacterium
GACCTCACCCTTGCGGAGCGCTGACGGCCGACACGCTCGGCCCCTTCGACGCCGTCCTCGATCGAGAGCACAGTTCTCGGTCCGGACGGCGTTTCGCCTTCTGGCCCTGGTCGGCGCCGGATGGCTGGCGGGTGTCCCGGCGCCCGCCCTGGGGCAGGATCCCCTGTCGACGGAGCCCCACGTCTCCCTGCTCACGATTCTGCCGAAGGAGATCAGCGACTCCGGCACCGTCGTCTTGCCGCCCCTGCGCACCTTCGCCGACCGCACGCTCGAGGTCCGTGCCGCCTCGTCGGTCGCAACACGAGGCAGCCGCGACTCCTTCCGGACTCTGGTCGAACGGGAGATCCCGGAGCTGTGGGAGGTGCGGATGCCCGTCTCGGTGCCGCCCCACCAGCTCGACGTCTCGTATCAGCTCCACTCGTCCCGGGGTCGCGAGGGGCATCTCAGCCATCGCGAGCGCGACAGCTCCGACCTGCGGGTTCGCCTGCGGCCGATCCCCCCGCGAATCATCGAGCGGGGAGAGGACTCGGCGGTGATCCAGGGAGGCGTGATCCTCGTCTTCGACGTCACCACTGCCGATCTCGCGGGCACCTACCTCGGAACTCTGACCACCACCGTGACCCAGCTCTGAGCTGGCTGGAGCGAGCCCCCTCGATGCCTTTTCTGCACCCGCCACATTCTCTGTCCGCCGTTCCGCGATCCTCCACGGTCGCCCTTTGGCTCACCGTCTGGGCGTGGCTCCTCCCTTTTCCGGCCCAAGCGCAGCCGCCAAAGATCGGGGTCAGCCCGCCGATGTTCCAGGTCGAAATCTCGGACCGGCCGAAGACCCACTCCTTCCGCCTCTTCAACTACGACGACGACCCGGTCTCCGCCGAGCTCTCGGTGCACAACTGGGAGCTCGACGAGGAGGGCCAGACCCGGATCCTGCCACCCACCGAGGACTCTCTCGACCAGTGGATCGTGATCAACCCGGTGCGCCTCGTCATTCCTCCCAAGGGCTCCCAGGTCGTTCGTTTCTCGATCCGACCGCGCAAGCAGCCGGCGCCCGGGGAGCACCGCGCGATGATCTTCGTCACCTCCCAGCCGGCGGAGGAGAAGAAGCTGAGCCTTCGATTCAATCTGCGCCTCGGCATGGCGGTGTACGCCACCGTGGGGGAGGTGACCCGCAGAGGCACCCTGCACGGGGTCGAGGCATCCGCCGACGAAGTCCGCTTCGACGTCTCCGGCCAGGGTACGGCTCACGCCCGCCTGGAAGGCCAGTTCGCCATCTGGCCCGCCGAGCAGTTTCCCGGCGACGAAGCCACCGGGCCGATCGAGAGCCTGGGCGAGGAGGGCATCGAGATCTCCGCCCCGATCCTGCGCGCCGGCCTGCTGCCGAATCGTCCCGTCCTGCCCGAGGGCCGGCGCTTCATCCGCCTCCCCATTTCCGAGCCTCTGCCCCCGGGCGAGTACGTGCTCGATCTGCACGGCTCTCTGGGCGAAACCCAGATCGATCGCTCCTTCGCCTTCTCGATCGCCGCTCCGGAGGCCGGAGCCGAGCCGTCTCCCTGAGCAGGGGCCTCGCGCCGCCCCTGGATGATCGACGTAAGTATCTGAAGAATATAGACTTATCAGGGCGTTTACAAATCGGCACCGGGCCGGCCTCCCGGTGGCTGCCTCGTTCCTCTGCCAGAACCGCCTCGGGCCGAATAATTCGTTTGCTTTCAACAGCTTGCCGTCCGTTCATCGGGTGATTATCATCTCTCTATGGAGAGTGCCGGCAGGGCTGCGATGGGATCATGAGACCAGCGGACCATTCCTCTTCGAGACGAGGCGCACCGAGCCTCTCTTCGGGGAGCATCGCCGGCCGGCACCTCGGGTGCCTCGGCGGCTTGCTGGCCAGTTGCCTCTGCCCCTTCGTCGCCGCTGAGGGCTCCGAAATCGAAACCCTGCTGGCCGCCGCTGCCAACACGACCACCCACCGCATCGAGGTTCACGACAACGGCCGTGAGCTGCACATCGCCGGCTCCGAGGGTGAGGACGAACGTCTCCTGGTGGGTGCGATCATCCGCGGAAAAGAGGCCGGAGCGATCGAGGTCATCCGACGCAACGGCCGCTACCAGGTACCCCTCGAGCCCTTTGCCGAGCTCACGCGCACGGGGTTGGTCTGGACCGAGGATCTGCTTCGTCTCGAAACCCCGTTCGGCAACGTGGAGCTGGAGGCGGGCGATCTGCTGGAGATCGGAGGCACGAAGTACTTGAGCCAGACCCTGATCGAGAGTCGGCTCGCCACCCCCATCCTCTTCGACGCCGAGCAGTTCGCCCTGGTCTTCGACCTCCCCTGGCGCCCCGAGCTCGTCGACCTGGAGAATCTGGAGCCACCTCCCGCCCCCGAGGCCGACGTGTTTCCTCCCCGCGCCAGCCTTTCGACGATCCGGATCCAGGCCAGCTCCACCACCACCGAAACCGAGAGCCGCCTGGCGAGCACCACCACGGTGGGAGGTCGCCTCGCTTCCGGATTCTGGCGCGTTCGCTACGAAGACGACTTCGAAGGTCGCAACGAGCTGCGGGAATACTCGTGGCTTCGCACCGCCGGCCGCCAGAGATATCTCGTGGGGCAGCAGCGTCCCCATGTGCATCCCCTGCTGGAGAGCCTCGAGTTCACCGGCCTGCAGGTGGCCTCGACCAACCAGCCCCTCGAGCTCTTTTCACCGACCCCCGAGTTCGGCGAGCTACTCTCTCGCCGGCTGCAGCCCCTGACCTCGGTGCGGGGCGATGGCCCTCCGGCCGGCCTCGCCGAGCTGCGCATCGACGGTGAGGTGATCTCTCAGCAGGTGATCGGGCTCGACGGCCGCTACGAATTCCTGGAGATTCCCCTCGAGTCGCGCCGCTTGAGCCGGCTGGAGATTCTGCTCTTCGACCGCCACAATCTCTCGGTTCCCGTGGCGATCCACGAGAAGAACCAGAGCGCCAACGACCTGCTGCTGGCTCCCGGGGCCCGGATCCTGATCGGCGGGGCCGGGCGCGAGGGCAACCTGCTCGCCGACGACGACGCCATCAGCGCCCGGGGAGTCGGTTTCCTGCAGTGGCGCCAGGGCGTCACCCCACGCCTCACGGTCGAGGCCGCGGTGCAGGAAGGGCGCGAGAGCCGCCGGGCCGTGGCCGGCCTGATCAGCCGCCTGGGCCCCGGTACCGTGCTCTCCTTCGCCACCGCCCGCTCCGAGGACGGCCTCGGCTACGACCTCGCGCTCGAGCGATTGCGAGGCCGCTGGCGTCTGCTCACACAGTCGCGCTGGCTGGAAGAGGGTTTCCTCGGCCCCGAGGCCGGCGAGCTCTACCACCACGACGTGGAGGTCGGCTACCGCACCGGGCGCCTCGACCTCGCCCTCATCGGTCGCAGCAGCCGCGACGCCGATCGCCAGGAGGAGCACCTGCTCCCGGCCCTCGCCTGGCGGCCCACCAACCGTCTCTTCCTCCGCGCCCGGCCCGACCGTTTCGGCGACTATCGCTACGACGCCGCCTACCGCTTCGGCTCCCGGGCCCGCCTCGGCGCCAGCTACCAGGACCGCCTCTCCGTCGACCTCACCACCCGCCTGCGCGACCGCTACTACCTCACCCTCGACGGCCAGTGGGGCGACGAGGAGCCCGACCGCTACTCCGCCATCGTCCGCTGGTTCGACGCGGGCGGCTGGCGACCCAACTGGAGCGCCGGCCTGCTCTACTCCGAGGGCGGCGACCAGGTGGGTTACCTCGCCGGGGTCACCGCCGAGGTCCGCGACGGCCTGCGCGCCCGGGTCGAGATCAGCAATCCCGACGGCACGTCCGACGGCCACCGGGTCGTCGTCGGCCTCACCGCCAACCTCGCCGTGGCCCGGGGCCGCCTGCTCTCCGGCCGCCGACGCGCCGTCCGCGACGACCGCGGCGCCATCGCCGGCCGGGTTCGCCCCGACGTCCCCGGCGGGTTCCCGACCTACCCTCTCGGCGAGCTGCGCATCTTCCTCGACGGCAAGCTCGCCACCACCACCGAGCCCGACGGCACCTTCTTCGTCGGCAATCTGAAAGAAGGCGTACACCGCATCGAGCTCGACCCCGAGAACCTCCCCCTCGAGCTCGTCCCCCGCCGCCTCGCCCTGTTCGCCGAGGTCGCCTCCGCCGCCGTGACCCGCGTCGACTTCGAGGTCATCCCCGAGTTCGGCATCGCCGGCCGCCTGACCACGAAGGGCCAGCCCCTCCCCGAAGTGTTCCTCCAGGTCGTCGACTCCGCCGGCAATGTCGTCGGCCGCGGCCGAAGCGACCGCTTCGGCTACTACCGCATCGACCGCCTGCCCCCGGGGCGTTACACCCTGCGCGTGGCGCTCGGAGAGCTGGACGTGGTGGACGAGCTGGAATGTATCGGGCGATCGTTCGAGATCCTGGACGATTTCCTGTTCGGAGTCGATCTCGAGGTAGATCCAAGGCAAACGATTCATTAGACTTCTTCGATTCATGGCAAAACAAGAAGAGCATCAGGAGACGGATCGCACCAAGAAACCCCGGCGGCCGATCCGGCTGGTGCCTCGGCTCAAGGACCAGGGGTACGCCCCCGATCAAGTCGACAAGCGGCGCCGATGGGTCGAGCAACAGACCGGCGCCGACCTCGAGACCATCGGCCGGTTCTCGATCTCCAGCGAAGCGATGCGCAGCAACATCGAGAATCCGATCGGCGCCGTGCAGATGCCGGTGGGGGTCGCCGGCCCGCTACGGGTGCGCGGCGAGCATGCCGAGGGCGACTTCTATGTTCCCCTCGCCACCACCGAGGGCGCCCTGGTGCGCTCCTACGAGCGCGGCATGGTGGCTCTGACCCGAGCGGGCGGCGCCGAGGCACGGGTCCTGCTCGACGAGAACCGCGTGTCGCCGATCTTCCACTTCGCGAGCCTCGGCGAGGCGACCGACTTCTGTCGCCGATTGCCCGAGCATTTCGACGACCTGCGCGCCGCCGCTGAAGCCACCACCTCCCACGGCCGGCTGCTGCGGGTCACCCCTTTGATCTCCGGCCGCAAGGTGATCGTCGATTTCAGCTACTTCACCGCCGACGCCCAGGGCATGAACATGATCGTCAAGGCCACCGAGGCGGCCTGCCGTTATCTACGGCGCGAGGTCACCGCGGCGCGCTACCACATCTTCAGCGGCTACAACTCGGAGAAGAGGGCCAGCGGCTCGATCCTGCGCGGCGGCAAGGGCAAGAAGGTCACCGCGGGTGTGCGGCTGGAAGAACGCATCGTACGCTCGGTCCTGCACACCACTCCCGGTGAGCTCGCCGAGCTCTGGGAAGCGACCGTGCTCGGCCATCTGCACACCGGCGCTCTCGGCTACAACGGACACTACGCCAACGGCCTGACGGCTCTGTTCATCGCCACCGGGCAGGACGTGGCGAACGTCGCAAACTCGGCGGTCGGCGTTACCCAATTCGAGCGCACGGACCGCGGCGACCTCTACGCCAGCGTCACCCTGCCATCGCTCTCCGTCGCCACCGTGGGCGGCGGCACCTCCCTCGGCACCAGCCGTGAATGCCTCGAAATGCTCGGCTGCTCCGGTTCGGGACATGCCCTGAAGCTCGCGGAGATCACCGCCGCCACGATGCTCGCCGGCGAGCTCTCCATGGGGGCCGCCATCGCCAGCGGCGAATTCGTGGCCGCTCACGAAGCCTACGGCCGGAACCGCCCGCCGGAGACCCCCGAGGGGTGAAGCGGCCCTTCAAGGGATTGCGCGCCCACGGCCCCGCGGAACGCTACGATGCCGTGATCATCGGCGCGGGCATCGGCGGCCTGTTCTGCGCCAACCTGCTGGCCCACGAGGGACTGCGGGTTCTGCTCGTGGAGCAGCACTACATGGTGGGAGGCTACTGCAGCACTTTCCGCCGCGCCGGTTATACCTTCGATGCCGCCTCGCATTTCTACCCTCTGCTCGGCAACGAGACCTCGATCACCGGCCAGCTGCTGACCCGACTGGGCGTCGAGACCGGCTGGGTGAAGATGGATCCCGTCGACACGTTCCACTTCCCCGACGGCAGCCGCTTCGAGGTGCCGGCCGATCTCGAGACCTACCGGGCTCGGCTCGACGAACAATTCCCGCACCAGCGCGAGGCCCTCGACCGATTCTTCGAGAGCGTGCGCGAGACCTATCTCAAAGGCCTCCTGTGTTACTTCCGCGGCTACGACGACGAACGCCTCGGCCCCTACCGCGAGCAGACCCTGCAGGAGGTGCTCGACCGCACCTTCGACGACCGCAAGCTCAAGCTGCTGCTCACCGCCGACTGCCCCCACTGGGGCTCGCCGCCGTCGCGCACTTCCTTCGTCTTCGACTCGATGTTGCGACTGTCGTACTTCCTCGGCAACTACTACCCCGAGGGTGGCTCCCAGACTTTCGCCGACGCCCTCGCCCACCGCTTCGAGCAGCTCGGCGGCGACATCCTGATGAGCACCCGGGCGGAACGGATCGAGGTCCGCGAGGGGCACGCCCGCGGGGTGAGACTGGAGACCCTGCGCGGCCGGCTGCGGGGTCACTGGCAGGTAGAAGCCGGCGTGGTGGTGTCGAACGCCGATCTCGGCGTGACTCTCGACCAGCTGCTCGCCGCGGAAGAGGTCGACCCCGAATACCGCCGCTCTCTCGACGGTCTGCGCCCCAGCTTCCCCTGCTTCCTGAGCCACCTCGGCCTGCGCGACGTCGCCCCGGAGGATCTCGAAAGGGTCCAGGGTTACTACTGGAACGAGTGGGACCCCGAGCTCGTAGGCCGGGGCGGCCTGCGCTGCAAGGTCTTCGCGCCGACCCTCTACGAGCCGCGCATGGCGCCCGCGGGCGGCCAGGTGGTGATCCTCCAGAAAGTCCTCGAAATGGACTACGAAGAGATTCGCGACTGGCCGGCACACAAGGCCGAGATCGAGCGCTACTGCACCGACCATCTCGAACAGATCCTGCCCGGCATCAAGGAGCGAATCGTGGTGCAGACCAGCGCGTCGGCTCGCACATCTTGGCGCTTCACCGGCAATCGCTTCGGCGCCATGTTGGGCTGGGAAATGTCTCCCGACCAGCTCGGCGCCGCCCGCCCCGACATCCGCGGTCCGGTCGACGGCCTCTTCCTCGTCGGCCACTGGACCCGCCCCGGCGGCGGCATCACCCCCGTGATCGTCTCCGCCATGCGGGCGGCGGAAGCGATCACCGGCAGCCGGATCTTCGGGGCCCGTGGGATGCAGAGCCCGGCAGGCAGGCCCGGTGGAAAGGCAGAGGTCACTGCCAGCTGAGGTCGGGCACTCGCTGGGCGGCGTCGGCTCCGCACCTCAACAAGGCATGCGGAGATAGCGAGCTCTGGGTCGAATCTGATTCTTCGGTCGGAACCGGCGTCGTCAGGCGTCTCCCCGCCCCTCGATCACCCGACTCCGCCAGAAGACGACGCTCACCGCCAATGCGGCGGCGCCGAGGGTGAGGGCGGTGCCACCGGCGGCGCCGACGATGCCGTAGCGGGGGATCCAGAGAAGGTTGAGGACCGAGTCGACGAGGAGGGTCGCGATCGAGATCAGCAGGACGACGCGGCCGCGGCCCTGGTACTGCAGCCAGAGGCTCGGCAGGGCGGCGAGGGCCCAGGCGAAGAGTCCCGCGACCAGGAGATGGAGGACCCGCTGATCGGCGCGGTAGAGGGAGCCGAAGAGGCCGAGGATCGGCTCACCGGCCAGAACCAGGAAGACGGTGACGGGAACGAGGCCGGCGAGCAGCAGGGTCTGGCCCCGACGAAACGCGGCGCGGGATGCCTCGGCGCCACTGGCCATGGCGGCTCCGGCGATCGGCGCGATCAGGCCGACCAGGGTGACCTGCACCAGGGGCACGAAGTGGGCCGCCATCGAGATTGCCGCGTAGTGGCCCACCGCGTCTTCGTCGGCGAGTAGCTCGAGAAAATAGAGATCGGACTGGCTCAGCGCCAGGGCGGCGAGGAAGGCACCCATCATGGGCAACGACGCCGCGAGCCACTCCCGCGGCTTGCGAAAGCTCGGCTCGCGTTCGAGCTCGACCAGGCCGAGGTGTAACACCCACAGCCACTGGCCGAGGAAGATGCCGACAGCGGCCAGGATGCAGAGGACCAGGGCTTCGTGCACCCCGAGCTCGCCCGTGGTGGCCGCCACGGCCGCGAGGAGCCCGAGCTGCAGCAGGGGCAGCCCGATCCGCCACGGCACGACCGCCTGCACGATTCGATGCGACGATTGCAGGGTGCGGCTGATCAGGGCGGCGGCGGCGTTGAGAGGAACGGCGACCACCGCCCAGGAGAGCGCGTGATGGTCTTCGGGATCGCGGGTACCGAGATGGAGAGCCCCGAGGATCCAGGTGACGGCGATGGCTGCGAGGCCGAGCGCCGTGGCCCGGGCGAGGTAGAACCGCAGATACTCCCAGACTTTTCGCGGCTGGCTCTTCTCGAGGCAGGGCGCCAACACCATAGGTGCCGCCCGGTCGCCGCCCAGGAGCACGGCCAGGCCGAGGAAGTAGGCGAACGAGAACGCCACCTTGAAGTCGCCATACTCGTGGGGATCGAGGAAACGGGCCAACCCGAGGTTGAAGCCGTAGTCCACCAGGTAGCCGACGATCGCCACGGCACCCAGGGCGAGGGCGCCGCGACGCATGGAGGAGGGATCCGCGGACATGGAGCTCGGCTCAGGGAATCACCAGGCCGTACCAGACCTCGAGATTGCCATCGCCATTGTCGTTGCCGGCACCGGGGAAGTCTTCTACCGACTGCAGGACCACCGCGGGGGTGGTGCCCGAGAGCGCCACCGACGGGCGAATGCTGGCGCCGTCGACGGAGCCGGCCGAAACGGCGACGGCGTTCTCGACGCCGAGGCCGATCTCCTGGTGGAAGATCTCGAAGTCCTGGAGCAGAGCGTCGAGCCGCTCGTAGGCGACGTGATCTCCCGAAGGATCGAGGCTCACGAAGGTATGGAGCACCGTGCCCCCGGTATCGGTGAGCGCGGTGAAAGTCTGGGGACCGAAACGATCGAAGAGGAAGACCTCGAGGTTTTCCTCGGGATTGCCCACGCCCCCCGGATCGCCGTTGGTGAGAAACGCGATCCGGCCGCCGTCGCCCGAGGACGAAGGCACCTCGTGGCTCACACCGCTTCCGGTGGTGGTGATCTGATCGTAGCCGGCCGGGCCCATGGCCCACTCCCACTGCACGATCTCGGGGTTGGCGTCGAGATTGAGGCCGGTGACATTGCAGTCCGACACGTAGGCCACCCGGGTGCCCGTTCCACGGGCAATCGACGGATCGCGGTGGAAGCAGCCCGCTGTCTCCACCACCGCGAAGGCCGAGCCGGTCCAGACCGCGGGCTCCGGGTTGCCGTCGCCATTGAAGCCGGCGGCGATCTCGTCGCCACAGGTGGTGACGAAGGCCACGGCTCCGGTGTCCTGGATCGACGGGCTCTCGTTCTCACAGCCCGGTGTCACGACGCCGGTAGAGGTCACCTGCTCGAGCACTGGGGCCCCGGCAGCCGGGCGGAAGTACCGATAGATCTCCGGGTTGCCGTCTTCGTTGCCCGGGGGCAAGAGATCGGCCGACGACGAGAAGGCCAGCCACTCGCCGCTGGCCGACAGGCTCGGCGACCCGGCGTGGCGGAAGGCCAGGGGCTCGGCCACATCGGTGATCTGCTCGGTTCCGCCGCCGATCTCCTGCAGGAAGACCTCGGTGCCGGTGTCGCCGTTGCCGCCGGTGGGATTGCCGTTGGAAACGTAGGCCACCAGGGAGAGATCGCGATCCACCACCACCTGCCGATTGGACACCGCGGAGAAGACGAGGGCTCCGCCCTTGGCGATCAGCACCGTACCGGCAGTGTCGGTGACCTGGAAGAGGGTCTGGGTGGGGCTCAAGGTGTCGATATCCGTGGCGCTGTTGTTGCCCGGATCGGGATCCACCAGGCAGTCGTCGACGAGATCCACCGTGGCGGTGTTCACCAGGCTGCCGGTCGCCCCGGCGTCCACGGTGGTCTGCACCGTGTAGGTCAACGTGCCGCCCACCGGTACGTCCACCGTCTCCATCAGATCGCCGCTGCCGCTCTCCCCGTCTCCGGGGCTCGTTCCCGTACAGCTGGCACCACCTGTGGCGACGCAGGTCCAGGTCACGCCGGTGAGATCGGCAGGGAAGGAATCGCTCACCACCACGTCCTCGGCATCGGCTGGCCCGGCATTGCTCACCACGATCTCGTAGACCAGGGGCTGGCCGGGGATGGCGGTATCGACTCCGTCGTCCTTGGTGATCGACAGATCGGCGGTAGGCACCACGCGCACGTCGTCGAGCAGCAGACCGGAGTCGAAGATCCGGTCGACCTGGTCGGCGATGAAGAACTGCAGGCGGTAGCTCCCGGGCGTCAGGGCCTGGGAAAAAGGATTCCAGCCGGTGCGGCCGGCCGGGAAGAAGTTGTTGTTGGTGAGTCCGCCGCTCTGCACCCGGTAGGGGATGCCATCGTACGGCGGCGAATCGGGAAAGGTCGAGACGCCACCGGGAAAGTGGATGCTGCGACCGAGGATCGTGGTCGAGGTGCTGGTGGTCAAGTTGGTGAGCACGACGAAGAAGAAGTCGTCGAAGATCGTCAGCTGCCCCACCTCGCTGGTGAGGAACATCCACTGGAACGAGAGCTCCGAGTCGGTGACGACGGTGAAATCGATCCGCAGCTCCGAACGATTGAAGTCGCGAAAGACGTTGCCGTCGAAGAAGCCGGTAGGACCACCCACATTGGCCGGGCCATTCGCCAGGAGGGTGAAGAACGTTCCTTCCGCCGGGGCGATGGGCGGCACGATGTCGGCCGCTTCGAGCACTTCCACCCGAAAGGCCGAGGCGATCGACCAGCCGCCGCTGAGATCGCCGTTCTCGAAACCGCCGTTGGTCAACACGTTGTTCGCTCCGGCCGGCAGCGTGGCGAAGAGACACGAGATCGTGGCGAGGGCCAGGGCTCGTGGGAACCGGGTCATGGGCTCACACCTCCCGAGGTGATCGTCCAGGCCGAGGTGTCACCGCTCTCGAATCCATCCACGAAGAGGCCGACCTCGACCACCGCCTGGGCTTCGTTGTCGGCCGGATCGAGATCGTCTTCGAGAGCCGAAGCCGAGGCGGAGTTCACCAGCTCGCCGGACGCACCGCTCGAAGCCGTGACCGTGATCTCGCACGACCGGGACGCTCCCGCCTCGAGCGAACCGGCTCGCCACTGGACCTGGGCACCGTCCACCAGGGTGCCGCAGTCGTCGCTGGTGTAGCTCAGCTCGGGAGGCAGGAGATCGGTCACCATCACCCCGGACGCCCGGTCGGGACCTTCGTTCGTCACGGTCAGGGTGTAGGTCACGGTGCCGCCCGGCGCCACGCCCCCCGCGGAGGCGACCTTGCTCAGCACCAGGTCCACCTGGCGGGTGCCGCAGGTCAGGATCAGCGACCAGTCGAGCAGCGTGCCGGTGTCTCCTTCGCCGAAATCGCTGAGCCGCAACGTCCAGGTGCCGTTGCCGCCAAGGCCGTCGAGCGGCGACAGGGGCTCGGCCGGCAGCAGATTCCCTCCGATCGCCGGTAGGGTCCCACCCTGGTCGTCGACACACGCGTCCTCCACGGGCTCCGACGCCTCGTCGTCGAGGATGGCGTCGACCCCGTCGTATTCACAGCCCCAGCCGAGGCCCGTGGCTCCCGGGCGATCGACCAGCAGAAATCGTCTGCCACGAGGGTCGCGCAGCACCGCCTTGAGGTCCCCGGTCCATCCATGATCGACGCGCAGGGCGAGGTCGGCATCTTCCACCACGTCGCAGCCCTCGACCCCGAAGCTCGACACCAGGCCGCCGAGGGTGCCATCGGGAATCGGAGCCGTGCAATCGACCCCACCGCTGGCCCCGCAGGAGTACGTCGTGGGGCCTCCCCCCGCCGCCGAAGCGGCGAGCACCAGCCAGCAAGGCGCCACCAGGATCAGGCGCTGGAAGGCCCGGAATGCCGGGAACGTATGGGGTAGAGAATGTTTGGGTTTCGTCATCGCTTCGAGCAATCCGTCGCGGCACGGGATCCGCGGCAGGGAGTCCGGAGTGGTCGCGGCTCGACTCCTGAGCACGATACCACGGGGAGGTAGGAGGACGCTGCGGCCGCCTTTCCGGCGCCGAACCGTGGCGCCTCGACGCTCCCCGGCACGAAATCCGGGCCGAGCAGCCATATACTGTCCTCAGATCATCGCTTCCAATGCTCTTCGTTCGGATCCGAACCTCATGGCGAGCTTCCGCATTCCATCCCAGCCGCGACTCCTCGGCTGCGGTTTGCTCGTCCTCCTCGTGGCTCTCATCGCGGGCGTCACGTTGCGGGATCTGCCTCGGGCTCTCGTCGAGCGCCTGCTGGCCCGGAGCCTCGACGCCGAGGTTCGGCTCGCGGAGCTGGAGCTCTTTTCTACCGGCTCGGAGCTGCGGGGGCTTCTCGTCGAAGATCCCGGCATCCGCCCCGAGGTCGAGCGATTCGAGGTCGAGACCCTGGCCATCCGGGGCTCCTGGCGAGAGATGCTCGATGGACGGATCGATCACGTGACCCTGACCGGCTCACGGCTGCTCCTCCAGCCGCCCGAGAAAGAAGCGCCGCCACCGCGCGCCGATCTCTTTCTGGGCCGGCTGGAGATCGTCGACCTCGAGGTCTCGTTGCCTGCAGCCGAGAGCTCTTCGGACCAACAAGCCGAGCTGACCGTTGAAGCCGAGCTGCGAGGGCCCCTCTCGGCTCTCGAAGGCCAGGTGACCGCCCGGGGAGATTTTCTTCCTTTCTCTTCCTTCCTTGCCCGGAGCCCGGAGCTTCCACCCGGTCTGTCCGGCGGACTCCGACAACCCGAGCTCCGCCTCGAGCTCGGCGAGGAGCTCACCGCCGAGCTGCACGCACGGCATCTCGGGCTCCAGGTCGATGTCGCCCAGGGCGACCTGAGCCTCGACGTCTCCGAGCCCACCCTCGATGCCCACCTGGTGAAGGAAGACGGCCGCTGGTCGACCGCCCGGGCGAACGTCGAGACCGGATCCGTCCACGCGGCGTTCGCCGGCAGCGCCTCGTCCTTCACCAGCCCCTGGAGCCGGTGGGACCTCGACGCTCGGCGCGACCCGTCGAACGAAATCCGGGGAGACCTGCGAGCCCGGTGGCCCGGCTTGCCCGAAGCTCGGGTCGAGATCGCGGGATCCCTCGAGTCGCAGGCTCCGTCCTCGGCCTCCCTGCGCCTTCTGGACTGGAGATGGGCCGAGACCGTGTCGGGCACCGGGGCGACCGGTAGCCTCGATCTCGAGCTCGACTGGCAGGCGGATCATCTGGAGGCACGTGCCACGGTACGCCCGAGCTCGGTCCGGCTGCCGGAAATCCGGCTCGAACGTCTGGCCGCAGAGCTGCGGGCCAACGGTGCGTGGAGCGGGGGCGAGGCCGGGCTCGTCCACATCGAGCTCGACCTCGACGATGCCCGGGGCTCGATGCGCGGGCAGGATCTGCCGCGCGCTCTCTTCCCATTGCGGCTCGAGATGGAAGGAATCGCCGGGGTGACCGAGACGCCGTCTTTCGATGGCGAGGCGAGGCTGTCCCATCCGCGGGCCGGCGAGCTTCGGACGCGAGGTACGGTGACTCTCGCACCGGAGACTCCCCGCGCCACGCTCTCCTGGCGGTGGCGCGAGGCCGAGGTGGAGACGCTGCTCGACCTGGCCGATTCTCTCGGCTTCCAGGCCACCGACGCCGGGGCCGTCCGAGGGCTCCTCGAGGGGCAGGGTACTCTCGCGGGATCTCTGGAAGCTCCGAGGATGACGGCGGAGCTGCGGCTGCAAGACGTCGAGCTCGAGCTTCCGTCGCCGTCCTCCCCCACCCCTTCCGTCCCGCTTCTTCTACGACTTTCCCGGCTCGACAGCCGGCTGCGCTGGCCCGGTTTCGAAGGTGAGGTCGAGCTCCTCCAGCTCCGGGCCGAGGGAAACCTGCCCCCGTTCTCACCTCTCCCGGCGTCCCCGTTCCACCTCGAGACCCGAGGCAGCCTGCGACCCGACTCGAAACGTGTCGCCCTGGACTCGATCGAGCTCTCGCTGCCCTCTCTGCTCACCGCCAGCGGACAGCTGCACGCTACACGAACCGGGAAAGGCCTCCTCGCCGACGGGAGCGCACGGATCGATGATCTCGACCTGAGCCGATGGCAAGAGGCTCTCGGTCTCTCGGACGTCGGTTTCGCCGCGAGCGGGACCGCCCACTTCACGTTGCCGGAGATTCACCTCGACGGGAATTCCTGGGAGGTGGACGCCGGCCTCGAAGTCGACGAGCTCGGTCTCTCCTCGCCGGACGGCGGCCGGGTACTCGAAGGACTGTCGTCGCGGTGGGACGCCCGAGCCCGAGGTGGTCTGGACGGCACGATGCTGCTGTCGGGAACCGGCAGCCATACGGGCTTCCTGGTGCTCTGGGACACCTTCTTCGCCGACTTCTCCAATCTTTCCGGCACCTGGGAGATCGAGGCCGAGCAACCATCGCAGACCGAGATGCCGTGGAGCCTGCTGCTGTCGGGCAGCCTTCCCGACGGACCGCACCTCGAGTCGCGGATTCGCATCCGCAGCGGGTCGAGCCACCCGAGCATCGGAGGCTTCGGCCTCCGACTCGAGATCGCCGACCTGGCGGCCTTCTACCGTCGATATCTGGAAGGGCAGGATGTCTTCGGGAACCTGCAACTCGAAGGCGCCGGTTCCCTCCACCTCGACGCCGAAGCCATCGATCCACAGAGCTGGCGGGCCCGCGGAGCCGTGACGACCACGGACCTGGTCTGGAGCCGGGTCGATGGCGACATGGAGGTGGAAGATCTCGACCTCGAGCTGCCATTCGATTGGCTGCACACCGGCGGGTCTCTCTCGGGGCCTCGGTTGCAAGGCTCCATCGCCGCCGGGCGCCTCGGGTTTCGCCAGCTCGGGCTGTCGATTCCAGCGACCGATTTGTGGATCGAGGGAGATGCCCTGGGTTTCGAAGACGCTCTGTCTCTGGAAGCATTCGGCGGAGCCGTGCACCTCGACGGCCTCGCGTTGATGGATCTCTCGCTTCCCCGGCGCCACCTCACCGGAGGGCTCCGATTCGAGGGGCTCGATCTCGGTATTCTCACCCGACGGCTCGAAACCCTACCGCTCGAAGGAACCCTCGACGGTTTCTTTCCCCGCTTCTCCCTCGACGCCACGGAGCTGCGGGTCGACGGCGGAGGCAAGGTCGATCTCTTCGGGGGCACGGTGGAGTTTCGCGGCATCTCCGGCAGCGAGATCTTCACACCCTTCCCCCGGCTCCGACTCGCCGCCGACTTCCGGGATCTCGACCTCCTCCGCATCACCCGTCGCTTCGACTTCGGAGAGATGAGCGGGCTGGTCTCGGGCTCGGTGCGCAATGCCGAGCTCTTCCGCGGCATCCCGGTGGCCCTGGGGGCTCGCATCACCACGACCGAGCGACGCGGCGTGCCTCGAACCGTCGACGTCAAGGCCGTCAACAACCTGTCGATCCTCGGCACCGGTGGCGGAGCCGGCCTCCGCGGCAACCCTCTCGACCGCTGGTTCCAGCGCTTCTTCCAACGCTACACCTACGCCGCCCTGGGGGTCGAGGTCGAGCTGGCCGGCGACGCCCTGCTCCTACGCGGCCTCGAGAAACGCGGCGGCCGCGAGCTCTTCCTCCGCGGCCGCGCTCCCTTCCGGATCGATATCGTCAACGCACAACCGGGCCGGACCGTCTCCTTCCGGGCCATGCGTCGACGCTTCGAGCAGCTCGATTTCAGCGCCGCTACCACCGTCCCCGGCGGATGAGCCTCGCGCCTATTTCTCCTCGACCCTTCCCGGGCGCGGAGCTCACTGCTCGACGGATCATGAGACAACCGGGGCGAGGTGAGGCAGCCGGGCTCGGGTCCAATGCTCGACCGCCGAGGCTCGGGAGGTTCTTGGCATTCACGGATCGCAGAAGATCTGGTCCAGAATCAGGTCGAAGGTCGTCGAAGGATTGGCGAATTCATCGCCGGATTCCCTTGCCCGCTGAGCCAGTAGCCGCGCCCTCTTGCTGGCATCTTGTCGTCCCTCGAGGACAGCTTCGAGGCATAGGTACGGGCTCCGGTCGTGGCAATAGCCAGGATGTACTGCTTTCAGCTTCTTCTGAACCTCGCGACTTTCCAACGCCGAGGTCTGGTCCTGGTGCAGGAGGAGTGCCCAGAGCTCGAAACAAGGCACGGAAACACCGAGTGAGATGCCGAGATCCCTGGCTCGTTGAATCGAGCTCTGGAAATGGCCGTGCTCGTCTCGATCGAAGACGACATGAACGGTGAATGGAGGGCTCTTCGCCCTTCGTAGCTCTTCCTGCTTCTTCTTTGCGGCTTCGACCAGCAGCGCGGGGGCGCCGACCCCGGCTTTCACCTGCACCCGGACTGTCGAGCGGCGCCAGTGTCGTCGGAGCAGGTCCAGGCAGTGTTTCTCGGTCTTGCCTTCACAGAACACCCAGTGGAGATGAGGTAGCGGCCGAAAGGGCCTGCGCCTCGAAAGTCTCGGGGGCGTCTTGCGAGCACGAGCTCGGGGCATCAAGAGCTCCAGGGGTCTATGGCACTCAAGATCGGCACTCCTCCGATCCTGCCGTCTTCGTAGAGCTGTCGCCGATCATCTCGCCCTCGAAGATTCTTGAACTCCGCCACCGAAGTCACGACCGAACGACCGTCGCTCAGCTTGTCGACGAGAAGAATCTCGTCTCTCCGAAGCTTGCCCAACAAGTCTCGATTGTGGGTCGTGAAGACCAGTTGGGCCCGTGGCTTGTTCGTCTCCTCGGAAGTGAAGATCTCGACCAGCGCAGCACAGATCTCCGGGTGTAGGCTCGTCTCCAACTCGTCGATCACCAGGACTCCGGACTCCAGAGCGAGGAGATCATTGATTCGCTGCAAGAGAATGTTGGAGCCTCTACTCTCCAATTCTGGCGGCAGGCTCCAGGACTCTCCACCCGCTCCTCTTCGTTCGAGCACTACCTGATATCTGGGCGAGGCGCTGCCGAAGCTCCGCTGGAACTCTTCGAAAGCCTCTGGCTTCAGAACCTGCTCGAGCATTTCGAGTGGCTGGAGTTGATGCTCCGGAATCTCTTCGAGCTGGATCGAGGAAAAGCCGAGATCGAATGCCTGGAGAATCTGCTCCACTCCAGATCTCTTCTCCGGATCCAGAATCGGATCTCCTTTCTCGAAGACGGGGAAACCGGTCAGCTCGATCTTCCGGTCTCGCCGGATACCTCGGGTCAAGGCTCGAAAGACCTTGCCCAATGCCTGGTGATTGTTCTGCGCTGCCGTAGAGAGAAAAAGACTATTAGGGCGCGTCGAGCGGGACAAGACGGCCTTCTCTCCCGTCAGAGAAGGTCCGAAATACCAGGGATTGGCTGCGTTTGTATCTCGCTCGAAGAGAACCTGGCGCCGACTTCCTGGCCAGCGATACAGCCATTCTTCATGGAACTTCTCGGCATCGTGAACGAAGCCGTAGTGATACCGGATTCCTTCGAGGATGAAATCGATATCGAACCGAGAAGGCGGAGCCGAACGACTCTTGTCGAGGCGCCACGGAGTCCAGGGAATCTTTCCGTCCGGTTGAAAGAAGAACGAGTATCGAACGAGGTCGCGAAGCTGCACCAATCCTGCCAGCAGGTTCGACTTTCCGGATGCATTGGCACCGTAGACTCCCAAAACCGGCAAAATGCCATATTGGGCGCTCGGGTGAGGAAATCGAAAACCGGGAGAGTCTTTCTGAGCCGTTGCTATGAAGCTCACTTCGACCGGCTCCAGGAAGCTCGTGAAGTTCTCGAATCCAAATCGTAGAAGTTGCATGTTTGCTCCTCTGGTCCGGTGATTCTAAGGCAACTCACCCACCTCCATCGGGTTTTCTACCAATTCTTGGCAAAAATCGGTCTGAAATTTGCCGAGAAAGACCCGGGAAGCGGCGGCAGAGGGCCGTCGACTCTCGCTACAATGGCGGATCGAGAGTCCGCGATGCATTCGACCGATCCCACCGCTCAGACCCTGACCCCGACACAGGGCAACCCTACGCCCCGGCGGCTCGGATCGCCGTTCGTGGCGATGGCGCCGGGGTATCGGGCCCTGGTGGTGGCCGGGCTCTGGGGGTATCTGGCGCTGGTGGGGATGCTGGCCTATGGCACCGGAGAGTCGTCGACGGCGTGGATCTTCCTCGGTCTCACGGTGAATATTGCGCTCTTGACTCTTCCCTTCCTGCTCGAGGGTCGAGAGCTCGGCTGGACCCACCCGGTCACGCTGCACATTGTGCTGCTCTTCCTCTCCGCTCACCTGGTGCGCACGCCCCTCTACATTCGGGGCATGAGCTACCACCTCGCCCTGCCCGACTGGACCCGCGAAGAGCTGGCACGGCTGGTGGCCTACCAGCTCTTGTTGGGGGCTCTCGCCCTGGGGGCGTATTACCTCGGGTTTTTCTCGCGTCTCTCTCTGCCCCTTCCCCGGCTGCGCTTCGTAACGCCGCGAGGGGTGCGCTGGAAGGCGCCCCTGGCCATCGCCGGGGCGCTGGTGGTCTTCGGGCTCTACGTGCAGTCCCAGGGCGGGCTCTCGAGCCATCTTCTGTCGTGGGCGGAGGTCGGGCGGGTGAACGCCATTCGCGGCGAGGGCCACTGGCTCAAGATCTCCCGCCTCGGCGGCCTCGCGGCTCTCTTGTGGCTCGCGTTCGATCACCGCGCTCTGCGGCGTCCGTTGTTCCTCGCCGCCGGCTCGGCGTGTATGGCGATCAACTTCCTCGGTTCGGGCTCGCGCTCCAGCGCCATCTTCCTGCTGGTGGTGGGAACCCTGATCTGGACCATCCAGCGCCGCCGGGTCGTACCGATTCGGGCCCTGCTGGTGATCGCCCTCTGCCTGCTCCTGCTCGGCTCCCTCGGGCGGCTGCGGCGCAGCCTGTTCAGTGGCGAGGTGAATTGGAGCCTGCTGGTGCCGGGCACGCCGACCCGATCCCCGTCGATCTTCGCCGAGCTGCACCATCGCTACGGCGCCCTCGACTCGGTGTACCCGGTGCTGGCGCGGGTGCCGTCGGAAGAGAAGCTGCTGCTCGGGCGCTCGTACCTCACCGTGCTCGCCCTGCCGATTCCTCGCGCGCTGTGGCCCGAGAAGCCCGGCACCGTGGGCAAGCTGGCCGGCGACCTCTTCTTCGGGGTGCAGGCGGGGATTCCCCCCGGTGCGATCGGCGAGGCGTATTGGAATTTCCACCTGCCCGGGGTGCTCCTGCTCTTTCTCGGCTTCGGCATCTTTCACCGTTTCATGGCGAGCTTCCTGCTGCGCTACCAGCACCAGCCCGGGGCGGTGGCGATCTACGCCCTGACCGTGTTCTGGGGCCAGCCGAGCATCACCGCCATCGCCGAGTGGATCTACTCCATCGCATCGGTGCTGGCGCTCCTGTGGCTCGGCGGTGCCCTACGACGACTCCGATCCGGACCCAACCTCCGTGTGCCTGCCCGACTTGTGGATCGCCGGCCCGCCCAAGTGCGGCACTAGCTCCCTGTTCCGCTGGCTGGGGGACCATCCCGAGGTCACCCCGTCGGCGGTCAAGGAGCCGTTCTACCTGCTCGATCCCGCGAGCCCGTTCCATCGTCCGGACCGGAGCTACCAGCGCCAGGGCGCCGACGGCTATTGCCAGTTCTTTCCCGAGCCGAGCCCGCCGACCCGCCATCGGCTCGAAGCCACCACCCACACCCTGTTCCAGCAGACGGCCCGAGAGGTGCTGGCCCGGCAGACGCCCCAGCCCCGGGTGATCGTCGTCCTGCGCAAGCCGTCGGCCCGGGTCTATTCGTCGTTCCGGTTCACCCAGCACAATCTCGCCAAGGTCGATCCCGAGCTGAGCTTCGCCCGGTTCCAGGAGCTCCTCGCCGCGGGCGACGACGCGGAGCTCCGGCGGCGGGTCTACCTCGAGCGCAGCCTCTACGTCCTGCGTCGAGACGTGGCCTACAGCCGCTACCTCGAGCACCTCGAGCCCTGGGCCGAAGCCCTGGTGCCGGGGCATCTGCACGTCCTGGTGATGGAGACGCTGATGTCGGATCCACGGAGGCAGCTGGAATCGCTGGCCAAGGCTCTCGGCCTCGACCCGGGGTTCTACCGGGACTACGCCTTTCCCAGGATCAACGAAACCTTCCGCGTCCGCAGCCACCGGACCCATCGCCTGGCCCGTGCCCTGCGGCCGCTGGTGCCCCGAAACCGCTGGACCCTGGGCCTCTACCGGGCCTACCTCCGGTGGCAGCGACGGCCGGGAGCCTCGGACACCTCGGCCGAAGATCGGCAAGCCATCCGCCGACTCGACGATTACTACCGACCCTACAACGAGCGCCTGGCAAAACGCTTCGGCCTCGATCTCGAGCCCTGGGAAACCCCGTGACGTCTCTACTCTTCGTGGCGCCGTCCCTCGGGGGAGGCGGCGCCGAGAAGCACCTGGTGAGCCTCGTACACGGACTGCGGATCGTGGCCCCGGATCTCGAGCTCCGGGTAGCCGTCTCCCGGCCCGGGGGCACGCTGGAGCCTGGGCTTCCTGCCGCGACTCCCCTCGTGTCCCTGCTCGGTCCGGGCACCGGTCACTCCGCCACGGGGCGGACCCTGCGCTCGGTGATTCCTCTGCGGCGCCTCCTGCGAGAGCTTCGACCCGACATGCTCTGCACCTTCCAGGATCAATCGGCGGTGGCCTGCCTGCTCGCAACTCTGGGGCTCCGCGGAGCTCCGAAGGTGGTGGTCGGCGTCCAGAACACCCTGTCGCGCAAGTACAGCCGGGCCGGTGGTGGATCGCGATGGTTGTTTCGAGCAATGGCGCGTCTCTATCCTCGTGCCGCCCGGCTGGTGGCTCCGTCGAGAGGGGTGGCCGACGACCTTCGCAACCTCTGGCCCGGCGGACGCTTCACGGTCGATGTGATTCCCAATGCCATCCGCCTCGAAGCACCGACGATTCGGGATCTGCCCCGGCTGCGTCCGCCGAAGCTGGTGGTCGCCTGTGGTCGGCTGGTTCCACAGAAGGGTTTCGGCGACCTGCTCCTGGCTCTGGCTCGATGGCAAGATCCGGACGTGCATCTCTGGATTCTCGGCGAGGGCCCGCTGCGAGGGCAGCTGACACGACGGATCGCCGAGCTCGGACTGGCAGAAAGGGTCTGGCTCGCCGGTTTCCAGCACGAGCCGGCACATTTCTTCGCCGCCGCCGACCTCTTCGTGCTCTCTTCGCGCTGGGAAGGGTTCGGCAACGTGCTGGTCGAGGCTCTGGCCGCGGGCACTCCCGTGGTGGCCACCCGGTGCCCTCACGGCCCGGTGGAGATCCTCGTGGATGGCGAGTTTGGTCGGCTCGTTCCTCCGGCCGATCCCGAGGCCCTCGCCGGGGCCATGGCCGAGCTCCTGGCCGACACCGAGATGCGCAAGGGTTTCGCGGCCAACGGACCCCGCCGGGCCGCCGACTTCGCTCCCGAGGCCATCGCCCGCCGCTACCTCGCCCTCCTCTCGCCTCTCCCCGAGGCTCGCCGATGAACGAGCCGATCCGGGTGCTCTATGTCGAGGCGTACCCCGGGTTTCGCGGCGCCCAGCGCAGCCTCGCAACCCTCGCCTCCTGCTGGCAGCGCGGGGCAGCGGTGCAGGCCACGGTTCGCTGCACGCACGAAGGCCGCGCGGCGCAGGGCTACCGGGCGCTGGGCATCCCGGTGGAGATCCATCCCGCTCCGAAGGAGCTACGAGAGGTCGGCGGCGGGCTCACGAGACGTGGGTTACCGGGTCTCCTCGCGTTGCTGCCGCGGCTCCTCGCCGACTCCCTGCGCTGGTTTCGTCGGCTCCGGGCCGACCCACCCGATCTGGTGCACTGCAACCAGGCACGGGGCGCCTTGCTCGTCGGTCCCGCGGCGAGAGCACTCGGCCTGCCGTTGCTCTGGCACCAGCGGGGGCGGCTCGATCTGCCGCCGATCGCGCGGCGCCTCGCGACGGCCCTCGCCACCGACATCGTCTGCGTCTCGAACGATGTGCGCGAATGCTTCCCCCCGTCCCTCCGCTCGCGGATCCGAGTCGTTCCCAACGCCTTCGACTCCGAGCACCGGCCCGCCCCGGAAACGGTGGCGGCCCGGCGGGAGTGGCTCGAAGCCGAGGCCGCCCGACAGGGCGCCGGAGAGGCGCCGATCCACCTGGTGACCGCCTCCTCGTTCCTGCCCTACAAGGGCCTGCACCACCTGGTGGACGCCCTCGGCTCGCTCCTGGAACACCGACCGGACCTTCGCCGTCGCCTGGTCTGGACCCTGCTCGGCGACAGCGAATCCGATCCGGCCCGGGAACGCTATCGACGCGAGCTGGAGCTGCGGATCGAGAACCTGACCCATGCCCCGGTGGTGCTCTGGGCCGGCTGGCAGCAGGCTCCCCTGCCTTTCCTAGCCGCCGCCGATCTGGTGCTGCTGCCGACCGTGGCCAGCGAGACCTTCCGGTTCCGCGACGGCACCCGCGCCCGGGCCGAATGCTCCGAAGGTCTGCCACGCACCGTGCTCGAAGCGCTGGCCCTCGGCCGGGCGGTGATCGCCACCGATGTGGCCGGCGTCCGAGACCTGATCGAGCACGAAGAGAGCGGCTGGGTGGTGCCGCCCGGCGACCCCGGAGCGCTGGAGCGGGCGATCGAAGAGCTGGTCGACGATCCCGAGCGAAGGCAACGCCTCGGTCGGGCGGGCGCACGTCGCGCCGAGGGCTTCGCACCGGGTACCATGGCCAACACGATGACCGACCTCTACCGCGAGATCCTCGAGCGCCGATGGCGTCGGTGAAGGAAGCCCTGCGCCGGATGTACCACGAGCTGGTGTTTCGCCGGGCCCGAGTTCGGATCTCGGCACCGGCTGCTACGGCGAGCCAGGGTCCGCCACCGATCTTCGTGCTCGGCGTCTACGGCTCGGGCACCACCTTGCTGCGCTACGTGCTCGACAGCCACAGCCGGATCTGCTGCCCCCCCGAGAGCGACTTTCTCTCCCCGCTCGCAAGGCTCGCCGCGGACGAGCGTTCCCTCCAGGGCCTCGACGCCATGGGATTCGACGAGGAGCACCTGCTCTTCAAGCTGCGGGAGCTCGTCCTCTACTTCTACTCGAGCTATGCCGCGTCGTGGAACAAGCCACGCTGGGCCGACAAAACACCGGCCTACGTCGACCACGCCGACTTCCTGCTCCGCCTCTTCCCCGACGCCCGCTTCGTGCACCTCCACCGCCACGGGCTCGACCAGGCCCACTCCTTCACCCGCGGCGGCACCCATGCCCGCCGGATGCTCGAAAGCTACGGCCGCCCCGGCGAAGATCTCCGGCTCGGTTGCCTGCGGTACTGGCGGGAGAAGGTCGAAGGTCTGCTCGCCTTCGAGGCCGCTCACCCCGAGCGTTGTTTTCGCCTCGGCTACGAAGACCTCTGCCACGATCCCGAAGGCCGGCTCCGGCCGCTCTTCGACTTCCTCGAAGAACCCTGGGAGCCAGCAGTGCTGCAGTTCCACGCCCACTCCCACGACAAGGGCAACGAGCACGGTCGGGTAGTGGCGACCCGCGGCTTCGAGGTCCGTCGCGATCATTTCCGGGCCTGGCCACCCGAGCTGCTCGCCGCCGCCGCACCCATCGCCGACCCCCTGCTCGACCGGCTCGGGTACCCCACGGTTCCGGCCCGCACGGGCGATTCCGCCGATGTGCCCTCCTGATCCGGCACCCCTCCGCCAACTCCGTTCCCTGCCGATGAGACCCGCGACCCCGATCTTGCATCACCTCCGAGGCACCCGGCTGCTGCTCCTGCCGGGCTCCTCTTCGCCCTCTCGGCACCAACCGCGGTCGTCCAGACCCAGCCGACCACCATTCCCCGCTTCGACGACTCCTTCTCCCATCTCACCTGAAGCGCTTCCATCGGAGATCTCGTTCTCGACTCGACCAAGCTTGCTGGGCACCTGAGGAAGGCAGCAGCCATGCTGTCTCCCAGGCCGCTCTACGACCGGTAGATCCCTTCTCGACCCATCTGCACAGATTGGCAATCTGATTTACAATCTGTGCATGATCCCACGCAAGATCCAACCCGTTCTGCTCGAAATGGCCACCTCGTTTCCGGTGGTCACGGTCACCGGGCCTCGACAATCGGGTAAGACCACGCTCTGCCAGCTGGCGTTCCCCGACAAACGGTATGTCTCGCTCGAGGACCCCGATGAGCGTCGGTTCGCGCTGGAGGATCCGCGGGGATTCCTCGCGCAGGTCGAAGAGGGAGCGGTGCTCGACGAGGTGCAGCGGACTCCGGAGCTGCTCAGCTATCTCCAAGGAATGGTCGATCGCGACCCGAGCCCGGGACGTTTCGTGCTCACCGGCTCGGCGAATCTCGCCCTGCGCTCTTCATTCAACCAGTCCCTCGCCGGTCGTACGGGCTTGCTGGAGCTACTCCCTCTATCTCTCGACGAGCGCCAGAGCCTGGCGCCGGTCGAGGATCTGTGGCAGGCCGTCTGGGAAGGTGGCTACCCCGCGATCCACCATCGCGGAATTCCCGCCGATCGCTGGCTCAATGCGTATATCGGGACCTATGTCGAGCGCGACGTCCGCCAGTACCTCGCGGTCAACGACCTCACGGCCTTTCAGGGATTCCTCGAGCTCTCCGCCGGGCGTACGGGAAACCTCGTCAACCTCTCCGAGCTGGGCGCCGCGGCCGGGATTTCGCACAACACCGCTCGCTCCTGGCTCTCGGTGCTCGAAGCCGGTTACGTCGCTTTTCGGCTGTCCCCTCTGCATCGGAACCTGCAGAAGAGGGTGACCAAGGCTCCCAAGCTGCATTTCTTCGATTCCGGCCTGGCCGCCCGTCTGCTCGGTATCCGCAGCCCGCAAGAGCTGATCCGCCACCCTCTGCGCGGCGCGCTGTTCGAGTCCTGGGTGGTGGCCGAGGTCTACAAGGCATTCACCAACCTGGGCTCCCCGCCCCGGCTCCACCACTGGCGAAATCCCCGGGGCGAAGAGGTCGACCTGGTGGTCGACCGTGGCTCCGACCTGCTGGCGGTCGAGGTCAAGTCCGGCGCCACGGTGCACTCTTCGTTTCTTGATTCTCTGCAGCGGTTCTCGAAGCTGGCTCGCGAGGCGGTGCCTCCACCACCGGACGGCGTGGCCACGACCCTGGTGTACGGAGGAGACCGGCGGCAGGAACGGTCTTCGGGGTTGGTCTTGCCCTGGCGAGAGATCCAGAGCTATTCCTGGGCCGGCTCCTGATTCAGCCCTCCCTCGGCCCACCCGCTCTTCGAGCCAGCTACCGAGGAAGGGTTGAGCGATGTGAGCCGCGCTCCCTTCCCACCACATCAGGCCGAGCCGGCCGATATCCCCGCTTGGCAAGGGTCTCGGTTTCGCTCGGATTCTCGGCGTCGTCCGCCAGCGCACGACGCAGGCCGGCAATAGCGCCTCAGTGACCTGCCGTGATCCAGTCGAGGATCGGCTGCCAGACGAGCTCGGGGGCGGTTTCCATGGCCAGGATGTCGCCGTGGCCGACGTCTTCGAGCTCGCGGCCGGGCTCGTCGAGGGAGACCACGAGGCTCTCCAGCTCGCGGCTGCCGAGGAAGGGGAAGGTGGCGGTGCCGCCGTTGCGGTTGCCGCCGGCGGCGCCGAGGTAGAACACGGGCACGGTGATGTCGGCCAGGTGGTCGTCGAGCCCGGTGCCGCCTTCGTCACAGAGCACGATCAGGGCGTCGCGCCAGCCCGCCAGGGGCTGGAAGCTGGCGGTGGACGACAGCAGGTGGAGGGCCACCGGCTCGGCGGTGAAGCGGAGGCCGGTGGGTAGGCCGTCGGCGAAGGTGCCGGCAAAGAGATGGAACGTGCCTTCTCCACCCGGCGGCGTGGTGCCGACCACCAGGGCGGCCTGGCGGTTGGTGAGGCCGGGAAAGACCGGCGAGGCACCTTCGGGATCGGCCTGGGCGAGCTCGCCGAGGGTCGAGAGAAAGCCGATCGCGTCGGCGGTGTTGCCGTTGTCGATCTCCTGCTGCACGGCGTCGATCGAGTCGCAGGCGAGCTGGCGGGTCTCTTCGCTCCCGGTCTTGAGGTTGGCGTCCAGCTGCACGAAGCGTGCGACGTGCCGGCGCCGGGCCGGGCGCTGGCTCTCGTCGTTCAGGTAGGTATAGGAGATCCGTCCGCCGCGGCTGTAGCCGAGCAGATCGATCTTGCCGCGACCGCTCCCGCCGAGCCACCGGCCCAACCGAGCCGTGGCCAGGGCGATATGCAGATCCGCCGCGTCGCGCTCGAGCCCCCAGTCGGCCATGAAGGACACGTCCTCCACGTCCCCCGGCACCAGGGTCCAGCGAAAATCGATGCCCCACACGTCGACCCCGCGCTCGGCGAGGAACACCGGCAGGTTGTGGTTCTGCGGCGCCCCGTCGACGCCGACATTGGCCAGGAACGTACCTTCGAAGCCGACGTTGATCCCGTGGGCCAGGAGCACCGCCTCTCGCGTCCGGACCGGACGATAGGGAGCGTGCTCCCGGGTCACCCGGTGCAGACCGATGCGGTCGTGTGCACCGGGCCCGACCCGCAGGACCACCGAGTAGTGGGCGACGTCGTCGGTCATCGGTTGCCGTTCGAAGGATTCCAGGGCGCAGTCTCCACACGCCGAGCGCGCGGCCTGGCCGAAGGCGGCCGGCAGATCCTGCACCTGGAGGGAAGCCGCGAGACCGGCGGCCGGAAACATCGAGACGAGGGGGAGGGCCAGGGCCGACAGACCCCGGGTGAGGAACGGAATTCGAGTCTTCATGCTGTGATCTCCTTGGTTCCGATCGCGCCGAACCCAACGGGCGCGATGCAACCGGACAACGAGTCACAGGGTGCGGAATCGACTTCGAAGTCAGGAGAAGGGGTCGGTGGCCGGGCAGACGGGACGGCCGGTCTCGCCGCGGGGGCACCGAGGCTGCAGAGAAGGCGGCCGGTCTTGCCGCAGGCTCAGTTGGCCACGCGGCTCACACAGAAGGAATGGGCGCGAATCTCGGGGAAGGTTTCGGCAATATGGGGCGGAAACTCTTCCGCCGGGTCGTCGAGAATCCAGTGCTCGTAACCAGCCTCGCTCCAGCCCGGGTACACCGCGTCGCCACACTCTCCGTAGAGGCTGGCCACTTTCTCCTCGGCGTAGAGGCGGCCACTCTCGAAGGCCTCTTCCAGGTTCGAAGCCACCACCCACACCGCTTCGCTCGATTCGAAATCCGTATCGCCGCCGAGATTGCACTCGAACTCCACTGGAGACTCGAAGCCGAAGA
Organism: uncultured Thermoanaerobaculia bacterium; assembly: GCA_964565225.1. GTDB lineage: Bacteria > Acidobacteriota > Thermoanaerobaculia > Multivoradales > J023 > CAZMEL01. Next base: position 27,196 of record CAZMEL010000021.1, read on the forward strand.
CGAAGAGGAAGCGCTGCATCGGGCAGTCCGCGTGCGCGCGCATCAGATGATGAGAATCCGGTCGGGACGCCAGAGGACATGTCCGCGGGGGTCCGCGGAACGCTCTTCGTTGACTGCCAGCTGTTGATCCATCCAGATGCTCCCTCGATCAGGGTCCGGGTCGATTCATTTGCCCCTCATCTAGAAAAGCGTTTTCCAGCGACGAATTCGGTCAGACTTTTGTACGGAAATTTCCGTCGTTCGTTTCTGTCCAATGAAAAAGGCCCTCGAGTCGAGGGCCGAATCGAACCGCGCTCCAGGTGACGGAGTCTGCACCGGGAGCGCGGAAGAAAGCTGGCGGAGCTCCTCCCTGTGGAAGCCGTCAGGGAGCCGGGCAACGCAGCTCGTCACCGAGCCGCTCGAAGGCCTCCAGAAGCTCCGCCGTATCGTTGGCACTGAAGGACTCGGCCCCCGAAAAGAAGGCCGCGTACTCCAGCAGATCTTCGTTGAACGTACCGAGGCTCACCCCGTCTCCCTGCACCGCCACGCCGTAGATCAACATCTCGGGAAACGAGAGCTTGAGCTGCTCGATCTCGAACATGCTGTTGGAGAGGGGCTCCCCGGCGAAGGTGCCGATCTCGGGATTGAAGCTTCCGAGCCAGGCCACCTCGCCGTAGGGCAGGAAGTCTCCGCCACCATCGCGCAGGGAGATCGCCTGGATCTCTTCGAGGTCGTAGGCGTCGGGACCCCGGCCGGCGATATCGATGTTGGGAATGCCGTCGGTCACCAGAACCGTGCGCAGGGCGTGGGTGGGATCGCGCTGCGCCTCGAAGAGCTGCAGCACCTCGCGCAAGGCGAGCGGCGTGGGTGTGGTGCTCTCCGGATCGATCATCGAGACGTCGAAGCTCTCGATCTGCGCCCGGACCGCGCCGTAGTCGGTGGTCAGGCCCGACATCACCTCGACCCCGTCGGCCAGGTTCTCGGCCACGGAGCGGAAGCCGGCGAAGGTCACCAGGGCGACTCGGGTGCCGTCGCCTCGGGCTTCGAGCTCGTCCACCAGGCCGAGCAGGGCCGCCTCGGTGGCTTCGATCCGGCTGCCGGAGCCCGGGAAGTTGGAGGTCATGCTGCCGGACAGGTCTTGCAGCAACACGACGTCGAGAGGCTGGTCGGGATCACAATCCACCGGCGGCGGCGGATCGGTGGGCGGCTCGATGCGCGGCATGCAGACCTCGAAGTCGTCGAACTCGGCGGTCAGCAGCAGGTCGGCGTCGTAGGAGGCGACATCGAGCCCCATGAGCACCTCGTCGGCCATTTCGATCATCACCCGTCCGTTCAGCGCACCCCCGGGCTCGAGCCAGGTCAGGCCGCCGTCGAGGCTGTAGAAAGCGCTGAACATGCTGCCCCGGCGCTCGATAGCGATGCGCACCGGCAGCGGCACGTCGAGAATGGTGAGACCGAAGTTCTCCGCCACCCCGTTTTCATTGCGGAACTCGAACTGTAGCGCGGTGGTCACCGGATCCGGCAGGTGGGGAATGAAGTTCACCATCACCCGCGGGGCCAGCGGATCGAGATCCTCGCGGATCATCAGGCCGGCCTTGCGCACCGCGCCTCCCTGGTCGACCGGGAAACCGGTGACGTCGACCTCGGCCCGGAAGTCGCCGTCCATGCTCTGGTACAGGAAGGCGGCGTTGTCGGGACCGCGGAAGAGCGAGGTTCCGTTGCCGGCGAGACGGAGCCGCCCGGCCACCTCCGCCGCGCTGCCGTCGTCGGCATCGCCGAGGAAGTCGAGGGTCCACTCGTCGAGGGAGCCGTCGCCGAAGTCGTCGAAGACACAGACCGTGGTCGGCGGGCTGAGATCCCTTTCCTTGTAGCCGAAGTCGACCTCGAGGAAGACATCGCCCTCGGCGACCGTCAGGGTCGCCTGGTGCGTGGTCACCACACCGTCGAGGTCGTAGGTCGCCACGTCCAGGTCGGCCGGCAGGGTCGAGGCCAGCACCCGGACGGTGTAGGTCCCCGGCTCCACGTTCTGGAACAGGTACTCCCCGTCGCCGCTGGTCACCGTGGTGCCGACCAGGCTCCCCATATCGTCGAAGAGCTGCACGGTGACGCCGTTCAGGCCCGGCTCGTCGAGATCCTGCAGGCCGTCTTCGTCGAGGTCGTGCCACACCCGGTCGCCGAGGGTCGCTCCCTGGCAGGAGAGATCTCCGGCGATCGAGGCCACGGCGTCGAGCAGCTCGCCGAGGTCGGCCGCGCTGTAGAACTGCCCGCCGCTGAAGAAGGCGGCGTACTCCATGAGCTCTTCGTTGAAGGTGCCGAGGCCGACACCGTCTCCCTGTAGGGCCACGGAGTAGACCAGCAGATCGGTGTAGGCCAGCTTGAGGTCTTCGACCGTGACCATGGTGTTGGCCGCGGTCTCGCCATCGAAGGTGCCCAGGGTCGGGTTGAAGGCACCCTGCCAGGCGACCTCGGCCCAGGAGCGGAAGCTGCCGTCGGTTTCTTTGATGGCGATCGCCTGCACCTCTTCGAGACCGTACTCGTCGTTCACTCCCTCACCCATCAAATCGATGTTGGGAATGCCGTCGGAGAAGAAGACGACCACCGAGCGCTTGCTCGCATCGTGCTGCAGGTCGAAGAGCTGCCGCACCTTCTGGAAGGCCAGCGGTGTCGGTGTGGTGGTGTCGCCGGAAATCGCATCCACGTCGACCGCCTGCACCAGGCCGTCGACCAGGTCGAGATCGGTGGTGAAATCCGAGGCGATCCGGGCGCCGAGGACGAGGTTTTCGATCTGGGTGCGGAAACCGGAGAAGGTCACCAGGGACACGCGGCTGCCATCGCCCCTCGCCTCCACCTCGTCGGTGACCGCATCGACCGCCGACTTGATGGCGTCGAGGCGGCTGGTCGTACCCGGGTAGGGGAAGGTCATACTTCCCGAGAGGTCGACCAGCAGCGTCAGGTCGAGAGCCTGGTCGGGCACACATTCGATCACCGGCGGCGGCTCGGTGGGCGGTACCACCTGCGGGCCGCAGATCGAGAAGTCGTCGAACGAGGCCGTCATCAGGGTGTCGGCGTCATACGACGCGGCGTCGAGGCCGGCGAGCACCGGACCGGTGCCCATGTCGATCTGCACCGAGCCGTTGAAGGCGCCGCCCGGGAGCTCCCAGGTCAGGCCGCCGTCGAGGCTGTAGAAGGCGGTGTAGACGTTCTCGATGCGCTGGATCGCCACTCGCACCGGCAACGGAATCCCCAGCAGAGTGAGGCCGAAGTTCTGGGCCAGGCCGGTCTCGTCGCGATACTCGAACTGCAGGGCCGTGGTCTCCGGATCCGGCAGGTGCGGGATGTAGTTGACCATCACCCGCGGCGCGAAGGGATCGAGGCTCTGGCGCACCATCAGGCCGGCCTTGCGTACCGCGCCGCCCTCGTCGACCGGGAAGCCGGTGATGTCGACCTCGACCCGGAAGCTCTCGTCCAGCTCCTGGTAGAGGAAGGCGGCATTGTCGGCTCCGCGGAACAAGGAAGTGCCGTTGGCCGTGAGCTCGAGCTGGCCTCCCACCTCCACGGCGCCACCGGTGTCGGCATCGCCGAGAAAGGCCAGGGTCCACTCGTCGAGGGCTCCGTCGTCGAAGGGATCGTCCACGCAGAGAGTGGAAGGCGGCCCGAAGTCCGGGGTGTCGTAGCCGAAGTCGACATCGAGCCGGGTCTCGCCCTCGGCCAGGCTCACCGTCGCCCGGTCCAGGGTCGAGAGGCCGTCGAGATCGAAGGTCGGCAGGTCGAGGCCGGTCGGCAAGGTCGCCGACGCCACCCGCACGGTGTAGGTACCCGCCACCAGCTCGCCGAACTGGTACTCGCCGTCGCCCACGGTGGTGGTGAAGCCCAGCAGCAGGCCGTCTTCGTCGAGCAGGTCGACCCGCACGCCATTGAGGCCGGGCTCGTTCGAGTCCTGGACCCCGTCGCGGTTCTGGTCGTGCCACACCCGGTCGCCGAGCACGCCGGTGCCGACACCGCTGCAGATCAGCTCTTCGTTCAGCTCCTCGACGGCGAGGCGCAGAGAGTCGGTGCCGTCGGCGCTGTAGGAGAGGCCACCGGTGAAGTAGGCGCCGTAGTCGAGCAGATCCTCGTTGAACGTGCCGAGGTCGACCCCGTTGCCCTGGAGCGCGAAGCCGTAGAGCAGGAGATCGGGGAACGCCATCTTCAAGGTCTCGATCTGGAACATGCTGTTGGCCAGAGTCTCGCCGACGAAGGTGCCGATGTTCGGGTTGAAGTCCCCCATCCAGGCCACTGCCGACCAGGAGAGGAACTCACCCATGAGGTTGCGCAGGCGAATCTCCTGGACGTCCTCGAGGTCGTATTCGTCGGGGCCGCGGCCCTCGATGTCGATATTGGGCACGCCGTCCGTCACCTTGGCGATCACCGGGCGATAGCCGGGCAGGCTCTCGTCGAGCAGCAGCTGCAGCGTGCGCTGGAGAGCCAGGGCCGTCGGCGTGGTGGCGCCGGGATCGAGGTCGTCACTGCGGAATCCCTGGATCAAGGCGTCGACGGCCGCGTAGTCGGTGGTGAAACCCGACTGGATCACCGCACCCGAAGCCAGGTTCTCGGCCGCGGTGCGGAAACCCGAGAAGGTCACCAGGGCGACCCGGGAGCCGTCGCCACGGGAGGCGACATCGGCCAGGAGATCCTCCAGCCCCCGCTGGGCGGCCTGCAAGCGATCCTTCGAGCCCGGGAACTGGAAGGTCATGCTGCCCGAGAGGTCGAGCAGGATCACCAGATCCAGGGGCCGGGTCGGGTTGCAGGCCACCGTCGGCGGCAGCTCGGTGGGCGGCAGTGGGCTCGGGGTGCAGATCGCGAAATCGTCGAAGGAGGCGGTCACCGTGGAGTCGGCGTCATAAGAAGCCGCGGCGACACCCACCAGGACGTCGTCTCCCATGTCGACCTCCACCGTTCCCGCCTGGGCGCCGCTCGGGCGCTGCCAGACCTCTCCCCCATCGGTGCTGTAGAGCGCGGTGTAGAGATTGCCGCGCTTCTCGATCGCCAGGCGCACCGGTAGCTCGAGGCCGAGCACGTTGAGGCCGAAGTTGTCGGCAAAGCCGTTTTCGTCGATGAGCTCGAATTGCAGCGCGGTCGACTCGGGGGCCGACGGGAAGTGGGGAATGAAGTTGACCATCACCCGTGCACCGAGCGGATCGAGGTTGTTGCGGAACATCATGCCCGCCTTGCGCAGCTGTCCCCCTTCGTCGACCGGGAAGCCGGTGATGTCGATCTCCGCGCGGAAGTCTCCAGAAACTTGCTGATGCAAGAAGACCGCGTTGTCGGGCCCGCGGAAGAGGGAGGTGCCGTTGGCGGTCAGCTCCAGGGCGCCGCCGACGATCTCCGCACCGCCCAGGTTGGCGTTGCCGAGAAAGGCCGTGGTCCAGGCCGAGAGGTCGCCGTCGAAGGGCTCGTCGGAGCAAACGGTGGTCTCTTGCATGGACTCACCGTTCGACCCGCTCGGGCTCGAGCCGACCGAGACTTCAGAGGGCTCGTAGACGATCCCCCCGTCCGTCGCGGGCGGCTCCGCGGGGAGCACCGTGCGCCCGGCCTCGAGGGCTCCGGGGCCCTGGGCGATCCCGGGCGCGGTGAAAGCCCCTGGCCCGAGGCCCTGGGCCCAGGTCGGTACCGTCGCCAGGAGCGAGAGAAGAAGAACGGTAATTTGCAGTCGCAAGCTTTTTTTCATGTCTTCGCCTCGGCGCGGACCCCGGACCCACTTCCCGGGAGCTCGTCGCGCGAACAGTAAGGTTGGTTGCCGAGCCATGCCCGAAAACGCCTATTGATTCTTGTCAAATTGCAGATCCATCGGCTCGGAAAGAAACTTCGCTGCAGGAAGGTCTTTTCCGGCCCATCACAGCATAGTCCGGAGAGCCTTACGAAGAGCATTACGAAACGGATTCTCTGGCGAGCTCGCCTCTCGTCCCACGGTCTCCGGGCCCTGAAATCGAGGATCCACGGGGCAGGGCGTCGCGACCGGGCGGCGGGTTGCGGCGGCCGATTCGATGCAGACTACCGAGAAGGATCCCGGCGGCGGGCGCGCCAGTCCGGAGCCAGCAAACCGAGGAAGCAGGTGTCCTGGCGCTCGCCGTCGATCAGGTGGCGAGCACGCAGGGTTCCTTCGGGCACGAAGCCCTGCCGGCGGAGCAGCTTCAGGGCACCTTCGTTCCGCGGATCGACGTCGGCCTCGAGGCGGAACAGGGCCAGAGGGCCGAAGCAGTGGCCGAGGAGCAGATCGAGGCCGTCGGTCATCAGCCCGGTACCCCAGTGGCTCGGAGCCAGGGCAAAGCCCACCTCGGCACGCTCGTTGGACCAGCTGAAGCGATTGAGAATGCAGCTGCCCACGAGCTCGTCGGTCGTGGTGAGAGCCAGGCCCCATTGCCACACCTCGCCGCGCCTCATGCCCTGCAGGATCTCGTCGATGAAGGTCCGCGCCTCGGCTTCGGTGGAGAGCACATCCACCTCCATGAAGGGAATGCCGAGGAAGCGCATGACCCGGGAATCTCCGAAAATCTCCAGGATGCCGGGCCAGTCGCCCGGCACCAGATGGCGCAGGCGAACCCGTTCTCCCTCGAGGGTGGGTAGCTCGTCGATCTTCACCGGGTCGTTCCTCCGTCGTCGTAGGGAACCCTACTCTATTCATATCGCCTCGTCCCGATTCGGGCGTCCAGAACCTTCCAGGCCTCGACCCCGTACCCGACCTTCATGTCGACACCTCAACGTTCGAGCCAACCGCTCTGCTTCGCCGTGTTGCTCTTCACTTTTTCGGTCTCCCCGACCTTCGCCGGAACCCCGGTCCCGGACTGGAAAACCGTCGAGCCCGAGAAGGTCGGCCTCGACGCCTCCCTGCTCCGGGAGCTCGACGCCTCCCTGCCGCGCGAGAAGAAACACCGACTGCACGGGCTGCTGGTGGTGCGTCGGGGGCACCTGGCCTGGGAGCGCTACTGGAACGGCCACGGCCCCGACGACGTGCACGATCTGCGGTCGGTGACCAAGAGCATCACCTCGCTCCTGACCGGCATCGCCATCGACCAGGGGCATCTCGCCGGGGTGGACGTCCCGGTGCTGCCCTTCTTCGCCTCTACCTACCCGAATCTGCCCGGGGCGGGAGACGGCCGCGAGCAGATCACCGTCGAGCATCTGCTGACCATGCGCTCCGGCCTCGCCTGCCACGACCGCGACCGCAAATCGCCGGGGCAGGAAGACCGCATGTACCGCAAGCGCGACTGGATCCGCCATTTCCTCGAGCTACCCATGGCACATCCGCCGGGCCGCGAGACCTTCTACTGCACCGGCGGGGTTGTGGCCCTCGGCGGGGTGATCGAGCGAGCCGTGGGCCGGCCCTTCGCCGACTTCGCCCGCGAGAGCCTCTTCGGCCCTCTGGGGGTTCGCGGCGAGCGCTGGAGCCGCTTCGATCGAGATCGCCAGGTCGATACCGGGGGGCACCTCTACCTGCGCCCTCGCGACCTCGCCAAGATCGGCCAGCTCGTCTTGCAGAAAGGGGAATGGCAGGGGAAACGCCTCGTCTCTGCGGAGTGGATCGAAAAAGCGACCGATCGCCAGACCCGGATCGACGGCGGCAAGCCCTACGGCTATCTCTGGTGGATGGCGGGAGTGCAAACCGAGAACGGACCGCTGAAGACCGACTTCGCCAGCGGCAACGGCGGGCAGTACCTCTTCGTGATCCCCGATCTCGATCTGGTGGTCGTCTTCACCGGTGGAAACTACAACTCCCCCGAAGCCAGCCAGGCCTTCGAGCTCCTGGGCCGCTACATCGTGCCGGCGGCTCTCGGGAAGGGTGACTGAGCAATCCTCGCCTCGAAGGATTGCTGTCATGGCATAGAATCGAGAGACTCCGAAGCCACCCCTCACGCTCCGAAGAAACGAGGTGCACCCATGCACAGTCGCTCGCTCTACGTACTCGCCCTCCTCGTGCTCGTCCCGGTCGCCGCAACGGCCGGCCCGAACGTCGTGGTCGTCGACGAAAACAATGTCACCTGGGGATTTTTCGACGAAGGGGGAACCCCTACGTCCGCTTTCGTGATGGGCCCCGATACCCCTCCGGAAGGAAGCGGCAGCGCCAACTTCCAGCTCTCGAGCGGCGCCGACGGGGTGGCGATCGGCACTCTCGACCACGCGGCCCTGCCGCTCGACGAGATCACCACCCTCACCTATGCCACCTACCAGAACCTCTCGCCCCAGGCGGTGGCCCTGCAATTCAACATCGACTACGACGACACCGATGGCGACGGCACCTGGCAGGGGCGGCTGGTCTACGAGCCGTCGTACACCCAGACGGTGAGCACCGGCGTGTGGCAGACCTGGGACACCCTGGTGGCGACGGGCTCGGGCAACTGGTGGTCGACGGGGACGCCGATCGTGGGCGGAGCCCCCGGCGCCCAGGCCTGCACCCAGGCCGATCCCTGCACCTGGCCGGAGATGCTGACCGCGTATCCCGACTCCGCCATCCAGGCCGATGCCCTCGGGGCGCTGCTCTTCAAGGCGGGCTCGGGCTGGCCGGCGGGATTCGACGGCAATGTCGACGCCCTGCGGCTGGTCACCTCCGGCGGGGTCGACGTCGTCTACGACTTCGAGACGGCGGTGCCGGTGGAGCTCCAGTCCTTCACCATCGAATGAGCCTCAGAAGCTGAAGTTGACGCCGAAGAGCAGCACGCGGGTCTCCGGCTCGAGCTCTCCTTCCTCGATCACCTCTTCCAGATCCTCGCCGGGCAGGGCAAAGCGGTTGCCCTCGACCTGGTGGTACTCGAGCTTGAGGGTGAGCTCGGGCGAGAACCAGTAGCTGACGGCCAGCGCCAGATCCTCGTGCTCGAGCAGGGTCGGCGCCGGGCTGATGTCGAGCTCCTCGAGCTCTCCTTCGCTCCAGTCGTACCGTGCCGCCAGCTGCCACCTCGGGGTCAGCCGGTAGGCGACCTCCAGGTAGGCGGCGTCGTTGGTCAGCTCGCGATCGTCCTCGACCAGCCGGGTGTACTCGGCAACCACCGTCCACGGCTCCCGGATGTACTCCAGCAACGCCCCGTAGACCGTCAACCGCTCCCCGTCTTCCCCTTCGACGGCTTCTTCTTCGGTCCCGGTGAACGCGGAGACGCCCAGCCGGAGGCCTTCGATCGGGGTCGAGAGGATGAGGCGTCCACCGAGAACGTCTTCGATGTCCTCGGTTTCTTCTTCTGCTTCCTCGTCGTCTTCGCCATCCTCTCCGAGCTCTCCTTCTTCTTCTCCCACCACGACCTCGAAGCTCTCGTCGAAGGGCAGCTGCAGGGCACCGACGTAGACGTCGTACTCCAGACCCCAGGCTCCATCTCCATAGTGGGCTCCGGTCAGCCCTGCGCCGAAGAAACCCTCCGCCACGATGCCGGCCGGGCCGTAGACCCCCTGCGGGAGGTAGAGAAAGGGACGGGCCGTACCGACGTCGAAGATCTCGGCGTAGTAGCCGAAGGGTTGCTTCACCTTGCCGAGGCGGAGGCTCGTCTGGTCACCGAGCTTCCAGTCGGCGAAGGCGTAGTCCAGCTCGGATTCTTCTTCATCCCCCGCCGAATGCCACTCCACCTGGGCGTGGAGGGCCAATCGCTCGAACGGATTGGCAGTCAGGTTGAGGGCGAAGTTCACCGTTTCGTATTCGCCACCTTCTGTGGCGAAGAGATATTCGTTGCCGTCGGAATCGCCGTACGACCAGCCGCCGAACCCGTGCAGTTGCAGGATCTCTCGCTCTTCGGCTACGGCTGGCAGAGCTACGGTCGTACCGAGGAGCAAGGCGAGGATAGTGGAGGAGAGGGAAACGATTCGAGAAGGGCTCCGGAAAGGAGATCGATTCATTTGAGGTGTGTCTCCGCAGAATTTCAAGGAAGGTCGAGACGGGTTCGCTCGATCACGCTCACCAATGGGGTCGAGATTCGTTGGAGGGGCTGGAGAGAAAAGAAAAACGGGTGGCTCATTGGCCGGTATCTGGCTACCACCTCGGAGATCGCGAATTCCGAGCCATCATCCCCACACCACTCCCCGCCCCGATGGCTCCTGCCGCGAGCTCGCGCTGTAGCAAGAAGAACGACCGGTCGGTAGGTTTCCCGACGCCTCGACCCTAGCTCTCGAAAATCACGAAATGCATGTCGGCCGAGAGAATCCCTGGGTCCGATTTTCTACTCGGTGTAGAAAGAAGACCGCACGCCGAGGCCGGCATCGGATGGCACCGATGGTACTCTCTCCGCCGCGGAAGCATTCCGTGGACGCCATCTAGACGAGGAGAAGACCATGGATCGAGAGACCGCCTGGCAGGTCTTGACCGAACACGTGGATGACCACGGCCTGCGGCGCCATATGCTGGCGGTGGAAGCGGCCATGCGCTGGTACGCCGAGCACCTGGGCCACGACCCGCACAGCTGGGGGCTGGCCGGCCTGCTACACGATTTCGACTGGGAGATCCACCCGACGATCGATCGGCATCCCAAGGAAGGGGCCCCGATCCTGCGCGAGAGGGGATGTCCGGAAGAGGTGGTCCAGGCGATCCTGGCGCACAACACCGCGGGGACCGGGGTCGAGCGCCAGGCGCCCATGGACTTCGCCCTCTTCGCCTGCGACGAGATCACCGGCCTGATCATCGCCGCGGCCCTGGTGCGACCTTCGAAGGATGTGCGGGCCTTGAAAGTGAAATCGGTGAAGCGCAACTGGAAGGACAAGCTCTTCACCGCCGCTGTCGACCGCGACCATGTGCGCGAGGCCACCGAAGACTTCAGCAACCAATGCTTCGACGGCGAGCTCGAGCTCTGGGCGCACATCGGCAACGTGCTCGAGGCGATGAAAGGCATCGCCGCCGAGCTCGATCTCGACGGCCGTCTCGCCTCTCCGCAGACCTGAGCCCGGCCATCCGGCCGGTGGAATCGGGGGTAGATCTCGTCTTTGTGCCCGAAGCCACTACCCCGGCTGGGCGAAGCCTCCCGCCAGCCCCACGGCAACCCGCAGGGCGCGGCGTTTGGTGCTCTCCACCAGAACCCCGAACGCCCGCGCATCTCCCTCACGAACCTTCGCCAGCAGGGTGGCTTCATCACTGCCCTGGCGGACACCATCCGCTGCCGGATCCGGCCCCTGGATTTCCCGGGGTGGCTCTGATTTCTCGACCGCTTCCAAGCTTCCTCCTCGACCCGACTTCGTGGCGCCTTCCTCTCTATCTACACCACCCGGCAAAAATTATTCGCGGCCTCTTCCAGATTCTTCCGCCTCTTCCTCGCTTCTCCGGGAATCCGTAATACGGATTGTAAGGACCGGCCGCCATCCTTGAGTATGCTGGGACGGCGGAGAGCCGCGAACCCCCGGCGCTCTGATCTGCTACGAACTAGCCTCGGGGACTCAAGATGACCGAATGCAAGACCATCATGCTGGTGGACGACCAGCTCGACCTGCGAACCCTGGTTCGGATGACCCTCGAAGATCCGTCGATTCGGATCGTCGAAGCTGCCGATGGCGACGAGGCGATTCGCCTGGCTATGAGAGAACGCCCAGACCTGGTCTTGCTCGACTGGATGATGCCACGGTGCAGCGGCCTCCAGGTCACCACCGCGCTTCGCAACGACCCGAGCACCGCGAAGATTCCGATCATCATGCTCACGTCGCGCAATCAACAATCGGATTTCGTATGTGCCGACGAAGCCGGAGTCACCGCCATGTTGACCAAACCCTTCAGCCCCCTGGAGCTCCTGCAGACCGTCGAGAGGATCTTGTGACCGAAACCGGCCGCTCCGTTTCCCGGGGCCAGTCCGACCCGAGCCACTGTCTCGATCCCACGCAGACGCAGCTCGAGCTCTACACCTTCTATCTCCAGGAGGCACTCGACCGCATCGAGCGCCAGGAGCAGGAGCTGCGGGAGGCCCGGGCCGCTCTGCGGATCGCCGATCGCGAGCAGGCGCGGTCGCTCCGGACGGCGGAAGAGAAGACCCGGGAGCTGGAATCGGCCCACCACGAGACGGTCTTTCGCCTGACCCGGGCGGCCAAGTTTCGCGACTGTGAGACCTGGAGCCACCTCGAACGCATCTCCCGCCTCACCGGCTGGGTCGCCCGGCAGCTCGGCTACGACGAGGCCGAGGCACTGCGGATCGAAGAAGCCTCCACCCTGCACGATATCGGCAAGATCGGAATCCCCGATGCCATTCTGCGCAAGCGGGGTCCCCTCGCCAGCCATGAATGGGACACGATGCAGCAACACACCATCCTCGGTGCCGAGCTGCTCTCGGGCTCCGACTCTCGGCTCCTGCAGGTGGCCGAGACCATCGCCCTCTCCCACCACGAACGCTGGGACGGCAGTGGTTATCCCAACGGCATCCGCGGCGACGACATCCCCCGTGCCGCCCGCATCGTCATGTTGTGTGATCAATACGACGCCCTGCGCAGCCTGCGGCCCTACAAGCCGGCCTACGATCACGAAGCCGTGCGCAAGGTGCTGCTCGAGGGCGACGGCAAGACCCGGCCCGTTCACTTCGATCCAGAGCTCCTCGATCTCTTCTGTGACGAGCACGAATCGTTCCGCGACATCTGGAACGAGCTCCAGGACACCAGCGAGCTGCAGATCATCTCCAGCCGCATGCAGTGCGCCTGACCGCCCCTACTCCAGCAGCTCGAGCAGCCCCCGAACCAGGCGCCCCACCCCTGCGGCCACCGTTTCGCGATCGAGAGCGCCGTAGGACACCCGCAGAGCTCCCGTCGGCACTCCGAACGTCTCTCCCGGCAGCGGCGCGACACCGTGCTCGCGGATCAGATGCTCGACGATCTCGAAGCCGGTGCGCTCCGTATCGAGCTCGAGGAACACATAGAGCGCCCCAGCCGCCGTGGGCTCGCGCCGGCAGAATCGCCGCAGGGCCCCGAGCTCACCCAGTACCAGCTCTCGTACCTCCTCCAGCTCACGCACTTTCTCCTCGCAGTAGCTCCGTCCCCGGGACAGGGCTCCCAGCGCTGCGTACTGGCTGATCGCCGGAGCACAGATCAGGTTCGTGTCCTGCACCTTGAGGAACGAGGCGGCGAGAGCCTCGGGCAGGGCGACATAGCCGATCCGCCAACCGGCCAGGCCGTAGGCCTTGGAGAAAGAGAAGAACGAGAGAGTATGGCCCTCGGCACCGGCAAAGCTGCCGGGGGAAACGTGCCGCGCGCCGTCGTACACGAAGTACTCGTAGGCCTCGTCGCTGAGGTGGTAGAGCCCCCGTTCGCGGCAGAGGCGATTGAGAGCGCGCAGCTCCTCTTCTCCGTAGACCGCGCCCGTGGGATTGTTGGGCGAAACCGACACCACCGCCCGGGTTTGCGGCGTGAGGGCCCGCTCCACCGCGTCGACGTCGAGCCGGTAGCCGGCGCCGGTGGCGACCGGAACCGCCCGGCAACCCGCGATCTGCACCGCCATCTCCTGGTTGAAGTAGAAGGGCGACGGCAGGACCACCTCGTCGCCGGGGTCGGTGATCGCCAGCACCGCCTGCTGGAAGGCCATGTTGGAGCCGGCGGTGATCATCACCCGGTACGCGCCTCCGGCATCGAGACCATTCTCTCGCCGCAGCTTTTCTTCGAGCGCCTCTAAGAGATCCGCTCGCCCGGGGACGTCCTGGTAGAGATTGCGTGCGGGATCGGCCCAAAAGGCGTCGAGGTGATCGCGGGCCTCGGGCGGGGGCGAATAACCCACCACGCCCTGGGCGAGAGAGATGGTTCCGGGATGGGCGGCGATGATCTCGCCGACGGCGGAGATCACCGGTTGCTGGACGGCGGAGATCCGGCGGGCGGGCCGAGGACGAGACGAGGCGGAGGTGTCGTGCATGACCCGCGAGTATCGCATTGCGGAGCGCGGTCGGGAACCGGCCGGGGTGGGGCTCAGGGCAGTGTCAGGGTGACCCAGCCGCCGGTGTCGGGGCTCCAGATCGAGACTCTGCGGTGGGTTTCGCTGGCCAGGGCGTCGCGCCGCACCACCAACAAGCCGCGCCGGTTCAACACCAGGCTGAAACCATCTCGCCAGCCCGCTTCCAGGTCTCCGGCCTCGGGCCAGAGCTCGGACGAAATTCCTTCGTCCGGTTGGGCTCGGTAGCTTCCGATCGAGCCCCGGGGTCGCTCTCCCGCACTCTCCACCGTGACCCCGGGGCTCGACCGCAGCTCGATTCCCGAATCCCCCTCGATCAGCCAGCCGACCCGGCACCGGCCTTCGAGCTGCGATTCCACCCACACCCGCTCCAGCGATCGCAGCAGCTCCTCTTCCAGGAAGTCGATCCCCCCAGGACACGACTTCCACATGGTCCACCGTCCAGGGTCGACTTGATTCCACTCCGTCATCAGCTCTCCTCGGCGACCCCGCCCGGTACGAACGGTGTTGGTCTTGTTGGATCCGTGGACGATGGATTTTGTTCACCCGGATCCCGAAGAGGTCTCAATCAACTCGATGCGGGCAGCAGTGTTAGGGTTTCGCCATGTCCGGCTCGCTTCGCCCTCGGGGACGATATGCACCCACCCCTTCCGGTCTGCTCCATCTCGGCAACGCCCGCACCGCTCTGGTGGCCTGGTGGTCGATTCGCCGCGCCGGCGGGACGTTCGTCTGGCGCCTGGAGGATCTCGATCCGCCCCGCACCATGCCGGGCGCAGCGGAGGCGGCCCTGCAGGATCTCGGCTGGTTGGGCCTCGACTGGGACGAAGGCCCCGACCTCGGGGGCGACTTCGGCCCGTACGTCCAGTCCCTCCGCTCCGAGCACTACGAGCGAGCCCTGCGTCGGCTCGATGCCGCCAGGCGTCTCTTCCCCTGCCGGCGCTCGCGAAAAGACCTCCGGCAACTCGCCTCGGCCCCCCACTCCGGTGACGAGCCGCCCCTGGCGCCCTATCCACCCGACTGGCGCCCACCACCGCCGCCGTCCGGCTGGCTCGACGGCTTTCTCGACGGCCGGAGCCACGACGCGGCCATCCGTTTCCGGGTCGACCCCGGCCCCGTGGCCTTCGACGATCAGATGCTCGGCCCCTGCGAGCAGCGGGTCGACCAGGAGGTCGGTGACTTCGTGCTCCGGCGCCGCGACGGGCTCTGGGCCTACCAGCTCGCCGTGGTGGTCGATGACCTGGCCATGGAGATCGACGAAGTCGTGCGCGGCATCGACATCCTGGAATCCACCGGCCGTCAGATCCAGCTGACCCGCGCCCTCGGCGGCGAGATCCCCGCCTACGCCCACGTTCCCCTGGTGCGCAATGCCGCCGGAGAAAAGCTCTCGAAACGCGACCAGAGCCTCACCCTCGCCAGCCTGCGAGACGCCGGCATCTCCCCCGAGGCGGTGGTCGGCTACCTCACCTACAGCCTCGGCCTCGCCGACTCCCCTCGACCCAGCCGTCCCGCCGAGGGGATCGAAACCTTCGCCTGGGGCCGCCTCGGCAACGACGACTGGATTCTCCCCGACGACATCATCGGCCGTCTCTCCGGCTGAGCCGCCAGCCTGCAGAGCGGGTCGGCTATAGAAACTGCTCGAAGATCGAGCGAAACTCGTCGGGAATGGGTAGCGGCCGCTGGGTGTCGAGGTCCATCAGAACGGTGGTGATTCGCGCGCGGAAACAGGTGACACCGTCGCGCTTGCGCCGCAGCTCGTAACACATCTCCACCGAGGTGGTGCCCACCCGACCGACCGTGAGCTCCACCACCGCCGTGTCGCCGTAGACCAGCGGAGCCGAGAAATCACTCTCGATGGCCACGGTGGGAAACCCCAACCGGCGGTCGCGGATCATTTCCGGATACGAGAGGGGAGCCGCGGTATCGAAGAAGTCTTCGAACGTCGCATGGCAGAGATGGAAGAACTGCGGGTAATACACGATCCCCGCACCGTCCACGTCGTCGAAACGGATTTTCTGTACGCTGGTGAAGGCCATGTGGGATTCTAGCTCGGGCTCGGTACTCTGCGGTGTGGAGAACACCGCCCAGGGGAAATCCCCCTCCAACTCCCCCTGTTCTTCCGATTCTCGACGACAGCGTAGATTCGTTCCAGCACCGCGTCCAGATGGCTCAGCACCTCCAGATTCGAAAACCTGAGCACCCGCAACCCCAGTCGAGCGAATATCTCGTCGCGGGCCCGGTCGGCCTTCTCGTGTTCTGGCTCCCGGTGCTGTCCACCGTCGATCTCGATCACCAGGCGTGCCTTCGGACAGTAGAAATCGGCGATGGGCTGATCGATTGGTTTCTGCCGATAGAACTGGGCTCCCAGGATCTGTTTACGCCGGACGCGACTCCACACGACCCGTTCCGCCGGGGTCATATTCTTTCCGGAGCGCCCGCGCTCGGGCCCTGTGCTCTTTGGTGTACGGCAGCGGCATCGAGCCCTCTACCGGAGCGTTGCGTCAGGCGCCGATGCCGAGATATCCCTTGAAGCGATAGACCCGTTTCGAAACTCGCCGGTGCTCCCCGGAGAGGCCGAGGTTGGCCGAGGTCTCGGCCTCGGCGCTCAGGCCGACCGATCCCTTGCCCCCGTGTTCGTAGGACTCCTCGATCTCCACTTCCTCGGCGTTCTGGATGCGCTCGGCGATGGCCAGCTCCTGGGCGACCTTGGCCTGCATCTCCGCCAGCTTGAGCGACACGTCCTGGATCTTCGCCTCGTGCAGGAGACGCGGCAGCTTGCGGGAGCCGGCCGCCTCCTCGGCGCCCTCCACCGCCCGTTGCAGGCTCGCCAGGATCGGCCCGAAAAGGGAGCTCTGGCTGGCGAGGGCACGCCCCCGGGAGCGCGCAGCTTCTGCCGAGCTCGGTGGAGATTCGATGGTTTCGTCGGCCATGGCGGCAGCTCCTCCTGGTGTCGTCCCCAAATGATGGCCCATTCTACCGGCCTGTCGAGGCGCACCTTGTGACCGAAGACGAAGACACAGCTCGATTCAGCCGGGCTCGGCCCCCGGCCCGATCTCGCGGGCCAGCCACCGCCTGGCAACTCGCCACGAGCGCTCGATGGTGGGCACCGAGACGCCGAGGATCTCGGCGATCTCGGGCAGGGTCAGGCCGCCGAAATAGCGCAGCTCGACGATGGACCGCTGGCGGGGATCGAGCGCACCGAGACGGTCGAGGGCGTTGTCGACCAGCAGGAGGGTCTCGAGGTCCAGACCCCCGCGGTCGCTCAGGAACGGGACGTCATCGAGGGAGAGCTTGCGCAGCCCACCGCCCCGTTTGCTGGTGCGGCGTCCGCGTGCGTGGTCGACCAGGATCTGCCGCATCAGCCGGGCGGCGAAGGCGAAGAACTGTCCGCGGTCGGCCAGCTTCCCCACCTGCCCGCCGGCCAGGCGGAGGTAGACCTCGTTGACGAGGGCGGTGGGCTGCAACGTGTGGCCCGACCGCTCTCGGAGGAAGTAACGCCGGGCGAGGCCGCGCAGCTCGTCGACCACCTCGGGCATCAGGCGCCGCAGCGCCTCGGGATCGGCGTCGTTCCAGGCCCGCAGATGATCGGTGATCGCAGGTTCCAGGGGTACGGCTCGATCGTCGGTCATGGGGCTCGGTCACGAGAATCGGAGTTGCGGGAACGAGCCGTTGGGCAGCCGTTGCCGCTGTTGGGTCTCGGCATTGGGTCTCGGCATTGGGTCTCGGCGGAATCCGTGAGGAGAAACACCGAGACGATTCGCAAATATCGAGCTCTGTCGATATACTCGAAGTCTACCGAAGACCACCGTCAACTCCAAGCCATCGCGGGAAGCCAACGCGACCTGCCCGAGGTCTATCGATGCACCCGAAACGCTGGCAGAGGGTCCAGGAGATCCTGCTCGCCGCCCTCGAGCTCGAAGCCGAGGAGCGCGACGCCTATCTCGAGAAGACCTGCCCCGACGAAGAGATTCGGCGAGAAGTCGAGTCGCTGCTCGCCTCCGACACCGAGCTCGTTCGCGGCCTCGATCGTCCGGCTTTCGACCTTCTCGAAGCCCCTGGCGACACGACACCCGAGGCGGACACCCCACGACCGGCGCGGGCGGACACCCCGGCGAAGGCCGCACACGGCCCCGGGGTTCGGGTCGGCTCGTATCGCCTGGTTCGAGAGATCGGGCGCGGCGGCATGGGAACGGTCTGGCTGGCGGCTCGCGACGACCGGGAGTTCGAGCGGCGCGTAGCGATCAAGATCCTCAAGCGGGGCATGGATACCGACGAGATCGTTCGCCGCTTCCGCCTCGAGCGCCAGATCCTGGCCAACCTCGAGCACCCCCACGT
>CAZMEL010000022.1:0-45255 GCA_964565225.1 uncultured Thermoanaerobaculia bacterium
CTGGCCGAGCGTGCGCTCGGCACCAGCCTGGTCGGCTCGGCCATCGGCGGCATGGACTACCGGGACGATTTCCCGGCCCTCTGCGAGGCGGTGGCCCGGCGCCTCGAGGCCGGCGAGGTCGTCGGATGGTTTCGGGGCCGTATGGAATTCGGCCCGCGGGCCCTCGGCGGCCGGAGCCTGCTCGCCAATCCCATGGATCCCGACATGCGCGATCGGCTCAACCGCAAGGTCAAGCGCCGCGAAGCCTTTCGCCCCTTCGCCCCGGCGGTGCTCGCCGAGCACGCGGCGACCCACTTCGAGCTGCCACACCCCTCCCCCTTCATGCTCGAGACCTGCCAGGTGTCGTCTCCGCTCGAGCTTCCCGGCATCACCCATGTCGACGGCTCCGCGCGCCCCCAGACCGTCGCGTCCGAAACCTCTCCGCGGTTCGCGGCCCTGCTCGAAGCCTTCGAACGTCGCAGCGGTTGTCCGCTCCTGGTGAATACTTCCTTCAATGTGAGGGGAGAGCCGATCGTCGCCGCACCGGTCGACGCTCTCTTCTGCTTCGCCGGCACCGGGATCGACGCCCTGGTGTTGCAAGACTTTCTGCTCGATCACCGGGACCTTCCCGAGAGCTGGCCGGCCCTGGCCGCCTCCTGGGAGCGCCGCCGCCAGACCGTCGACGGCCCGGGGGTCTCGCGAGACCTCTACACCCTGGTATGAGCCGCCCCGGCCCCAACGACACACGGCGGCCCGACCCACGCAAGGATCTCTGCGAGGAGCTTTCCAGGCACCTCGAATCGCCGGATGTCCGCCGCGCCGCCGAGCTCCTGCGCCAGCTCGAGAACGGTGGCACGAGCTCGGCGAGCCGGGCGATGCCGGACCTGGAGCCATCCTCGGGGGCCCTCGCTCCACGCCCGGTCGGTCTCTGGAGCCCCCACCAGCGAGCCGATGGCTCCTGGATCTTCGAACGTCCGCCGATCGGCCCTCTCGGAGATCACCATGCCGATCGCGCCTCGTTCCTCCGGGAATCCCCGAAAGGCCGTTTTCGAGTGTGCTGGTTCGGCGAGTCGGCGGCGGCCGGTTATCTTCTGGCACCGCGGTATACGCCGGCCAAGGCTCTCGCCGCTCGCCTCGGGAGGCGCTACGAGGTTCTCGACCTGGCGCGGACCAACGAAGACCTGGCAGGCCTCGTTCCCACCGCCGAGGCCAGCCTGCAGCTCGGCCCGAGGGCCTGGGTGATCTACACCGGCAACAACTGGAACCTGCTCGAGACACCGGAGCTCAATCCCAGCGCCCCGTCTCCAGGGGGCCTGCGAGACCTCGCCCGAGCCCTGCGCTCCGGCGGAATCGAAGGCGCCATCGCGCTGGCCCGGGAGCGGCTCACCCACCGGGTCGAGCCGAGCTTCTCCTGGCTCGCGAAACGGGCCGCCGAACACGAGATCTCCGTCGTCCTGGTGATCCCGGAGGTCGACCGGGTGGGCTGGGACACCCGCCAGCCGGTCCCCTGGCTGCCCGGCGACCAGGCGAGTCGCTGGCACCGGGTGCTCGGCGACGGACTCGAGGCTCTGCGCCGGAACGACCTCTCGGCCGCACGGGCCGCCGCGGAGGAGCTCCAGGCTCTCGACGGAGGCCGGAATCCCACCTCGCACCGTCTCCTCGCCCTCATCCATGGCCGGAACGAGGAGTCGAGCGCAGCCCTGCGGGCCTACCGCCGCCATGTGGACGAAGGTCACTACACCACCATGGGTTGCCTGGGTAGCCCCCAGGCGAGCTCGTTCGTGCAGGATCTCCAACGGCGCCTCGCCACCCGCTTCGGCTGGTCGGTCGTCGATCTTCCGCGGTGCTTCGCCGAGATCTCGGAGAAAGGCCCCGGCGACGATCTCTTCCTCGACTACTGCCATCTCTCGGGTCGCGGCATCGAGGTGGCCGTGGCGGCGACCGTCGACGCGGTCCGAGCCCTGCCCGCAGCTCCTCCGATCCCGCAGCGGGATGTACCGAGGGCCGATTCCGAAACCCGGGCGATCTCCGAGCTGGGGGCCGCGATTCACGGCGCCCACCGGCGGCTTCCTCTCGAAGCCGGCTCGAGCCACCTGCAGCGCTGGATCCACCGCGCGATCGAGTCGAGCCCGGGGGTCGTCGACACGCTGGTGGATCTCGCCGAAGCCCGGATCCATCCCGCTCCCGAGGTGCTGACCGCGGCACAGCAACGAAACCTGCGCTCGCCCTACCGCCTGTCCCTGCAGCACGGCTGGCGTTGGGACCATCTCGATTTCGATCTGCTCGCGGCGATCCGGACCGTTCTACGGGAAGCTCGATCCGACGGTGAGGAGCTGGCGGCCCGGATCGAGCACTGGTTGATCGAAAAACATGCCGTCGAGAGGCGGAGTCGTGACCTCTCTCGGCCGCCCTACCTCTGGGCTCCCGTCGAGCGTCCCTTCGCCGAAGCCATGGGCCGCTCCGAAGGAGGCCGTCGGGCGATGTTCCGTTCCCTGTGGCCGCGCTCCCGTTTCGGCCTGGTGAGCGACGGATCCGGAGCCATCGATCTCCGGCTCACGGTGCGGCTTCCCGAGATCAGCGGCTTCGAGCGGCGGCAGGGAATTCTCGACGTTCTCGTCGGCGAGCAGACGGTGGGCTCCGTCGAGGTGTCGGAATCCTGGACCCAGGGCTTGCTGACCGTGTCCTCGGGATCCCTCCCACCCGGGGCCCACGCTCTCACCCTGTGCTGGCCTCCCCTGCCGGCCGCCGGGGATGAGGCCCGGGAATTCGCCCTGCGCGAGATGGAAGGCGGCCGGGAGGCGGATCTCTTTCCGGTCTTCGGGGAAGTCTTCGAGCTGCGGGCTTCGGCGAGTCGAAGGTAAGGGTCGCGCTCAGACGCCGGGAGGAGGAGGCGCCATTCCCAGGCGGTCGAGCAGATTCTGGATGATCCGGGCCGTGAGGCCCCAGACCTGCCGGCCACCGATGTGGTAGATCCGCAGCTCGCGAGGTTGTCCGTCGAAGGAGACCACCCGGTCTTCGACCATTCGGGGATTGGCGAAGGCCTGGATCGGTACCGGGAACACTTCTTCGATCTCGGCCGAATTGAGCTGGGTCTCGAGGGGGAAGGGCACGGCGCCGACACAGGGCACGATGCGAAATCCGCTCGGGGTGCTGGCTTCGTCGAGCTCTCCCAGGCGCAGAACCTTGTTCGGGGCGATTCCCACCTCTTCTTCGGTCTCTCGCAGAGCCGCCGCCCAGGCGTCTTCGCCGCTCTCCAGGCTGCCGCCGGGAAAGGCGATCTGGCCGCGGTGGTGCGGCAGATCCTCGCTGCGTTTGGTGAGCAGGGTCCACAGGGCCCCGGCATCGACATAGAGCGGCACGAGCACGGCCGCCTCGCGGGTGTCGTCGGGAGGCAGTCGGCGGCCCGCCGGGGCGCTCAGGCGGGCTCGCAGCTCGAGAATCCAGCTGGATGGGGACTCACTCATGACTACCTCCTCACTTCGGCGGGCTCCGCCTCTCTTTCCGCGGCCAGCCGAAAGGTCAGCGGATGCTCTTCGGCTCCGGGCAGCTGGACCGCAAAGTGATAGAACCGCTGGGCCTTCGGCGTCCACCAGGTGGCGTGTCGTGGCGCCCATCCGGGCACGATCCGGAAGCCGATCCCGCCTCCCGCCTCGAGCACTCGATCTCCGAGCTCAGCTCCGTCCACCTCGAGCTCTGCCGGTGCATCGCTGCCGAAGGCCAGGTAGAAGGCATCGATCCGTTGCGGCGCAGCGATCAGGAGCTCGGCTCGCCGCGGACCCTCGATCCTCAGTCGGCGGCGCTGGCCCTCGTGCCATGCGTTGTCGTCGAGAAACTTGATGCGCAACCCCTCGTAGGCTTCCAGGTCTCCGCCCGGCATCCACTTCTGACTGGTCTCGAAGGGCAACCAGGAGCGAGCGAAGGCGCTCACGTGGTGGTACCCCTCACCCGGCAACACCGGCGGTGCCCAGGGACGGCTCCAGACCTTGTGGACGAAGGGCACGGACAGGAGCGCGGTGGCGGCGAGGGCCCAGGCCGTCCTGCGTTTTCCGAGGGAACGTTCGCCTGTCGCTGCCAGGACCCACAACATGCCGTAGATCGGCAGGAACCTGCGGTTGGCGATCGCCCCTTCTCCACCGTGGAGGTCGAAGGGGAAGAAGAGAATCACACCCAGGGCCCAGAATCCCGTTCCCAGCGCCAGCAGCCGGCGCTGCCGACCCGAGCCCAGGGCCAGGAGCAGGAAAGCCGGCAGGAAGTAGGGCAACAAGCCGATGCTTCGTCCGAGCAGGAGATAGACGGTGTCCCAGAGCCACAGGCCGGGCTCCAGACCCCAGGAGAATCGCGGCGCCCCTTCCCAGTAGATCGCGGAGAGTCGGTGCAGGGTCGGAGCCCATTCCAGGGCGGTGAAGTCCACCAGGGGATAGCCGGTCTCCGGGCGAAAACGAAAGGCCGTCTTGCCGATGCCGAAGAGGCCGCCGCCGCTCCACCACTGCACGATTCCCAGCACCAGCCCCCCGGCGACGAGACCACGCAGCAGGCCGCGCCGAGCTGCGGTCTCCTCTGCTCCCCACCAGGCCACGAGCGGAAGCAGGAGATACAGCGGATGGGTCATCACCGGAACGGACAGCAGCGCTCCCGCGACCAGGGCACCGGTCGCCGTCGGTCGATTTTCGACGACCAGCAGCGTGAAGGCCAGCAGGCTGGCACAGAACAGGAAGAGATCGCCCGAGGCGAGGAAGATGTAGGCCGGGAGCACCGAGCCGAAGAAGGCCACCAGGATCCACCACGCGGCCAGCTCGCCGCCCCGGCGCCGGAAGGCCAGGGCGGTGAGCAACAAGGTCGCGAACAGCAGCGAGGCGTGCGCGACGGCAAAACCCTGCCGGGGCCAGATCGCGAGGTAGGGAGCCAGGAACAGGGCGTGGGCCGCGGGACGATCGAACACGATCTGTTTCCCGTCGCTGCCCGACGCCAGCTCGAGATCCGTGGGGTTGGTGCCCCAGCGCAGGAGAAATCGGTCGAAGTCTTGCCGCCCGTAGGAGAGATCCCGGTCTTCGAGCAGGCTCCGCGCCTGCATCAGTGCCGTCGCCTCGCCACCGGCCATGGCACCGCCGGATACTCGGTGATCGAGGGTCGCAGCCCCGAGAAGGACGACCGTGGCCAGAATCAGGACTCCCAGGCCGATCGACGCCAGGCCCTGCCCTCGCTCCGAGGCCATTTCAGAGCTCCCCTTCCCAAGACGGGCCGCCGAGCTCGCTGAAGCCCGAGCCGCCCAGCAAATGGGGCAGGACCCGGAGACGAGCAGGACCCAACGGCCGACGAAGATCGAGCTCGAAGCAGTGGGACTCTCCGGGCTCCAGATCGACCGGCAGCCGCAGCCACCGGCTCTGGGTGGGCCCGGATTCCGGACGCAGCAGGATCTCGAGGGCGACGCCCCCTTCCTCCCGCTCCGCCGCCAGCCAACGCGCTCGACTGCGGTTCACCAGCCGCACCCGGAGGCGGCGGCGAGCTCCCTGCGCCCACGGTCTCTCGGCACCGTACAGCTCCAGCTCGCCTTCCAGGGAGCTCCAGGTCGCGGAAGTGGCCAAGGGCAGCTCCGGGGCCTCCGGATCGGTTCCCGGGGCGAGGAGCGGAAGCTCGTGCTGCCACCGCCCGCAGGCTTCGGCAATGGCGCCGGCTGCAGCTTCGAGACGGTGCTGCTCCGCCACGTGTTTCCGGGCAGCCGAGCCGAGCCGAGCCAGGGCTTCGGGATCCTCCAGACACCGCGCCACCCGCCGGGCCAGGGCCGGCGCCTCCTCGTCGCCCAGCGGCACCTTGATCACCACGTCGTCGGGCAGATCCTCCGCCTGGGCATGGTCGGAAATCACCGCCGGCTTGCCGATGGCCAGGATCCGCAACAGCGAGGCCGACGTCTCGCCCGCGGTCGGATAGCGCAGATTCAAGCAGATGTCACACGCGGCAATCGCCGCTTCGAAGTCTTCGAAGGGCAGGAAACCGAGGAGATGCACCCGATCCAGCACCCCGAGCTCCCGCGCCACACCTTCGAGATCGAGGATCGGAGCCATCTCCCCCGCGACCATGAGGTGCGCCGAGGAGAGCTCCGGCTCCGCCAGGGCACGGATCACCACCTCGGTGCGTTTGATCGGGGTCTGGAATCCGAACGAGCCGAGGATCGGTCGATCGAGGGGCAGGCGGTGACGACGGCGAAACGCCGTGCCTTCAGTGGAGCTGCTCGGTGGCGGCAACGGAATACCCATGGGAAGCTGGCGGACCCGGAGACCGGGAAGCTCTTCGAGAAGCTCGCGTTCGGCCCACCTGCTGTGCGTGAGCACACCGCGCTGCCGCTGCAGCAGAGTGCGGTGGCACGGCAGAGCGAATTGAGCCGCCGAGCCCGAGCCCCCGGGCCAGCGCATGGGTAGAGACGCCAGCTCACCGACCCAGCCGTGGTCGAGCTCCATCTGCCGGCGGTATCCGTCGAAATCTCCGTGCTGCACCGTGCGGTCGATCAAGAAATGGTGCAGCACCAGATCGTGGAGGGTGAGCACGCCCGGATGCCGGCTCGCCAGGGAGAAGATCTCCCGGTGGTAAACGTTGTTGCCCATCTGGTAGAGCACGACCCGGTCGTCCTCTCCCAGGCGCTCGGGGCCGACCACGGGCCAGCGGGCGGCGATCTCCTCGTCCAGGGGTAGCTCGGGAATCGAGACGATGCGCAGGTCGCGGCAACGCTCCGCCAGGTACGGCAAGAGGTCGAGACTGTAGTCGGCAATGCCCGAGCGCACCGGGGGCAACGGAGAAACGAAGTCGATCGCAGGCCGGTGCATCGAATCAGGAGACCTCGTGCGAGTCGAATCCCGGGCTTCAGCCCTGGGACTCGGCCTCTTCCGAAGTCATCCCTTCCCGCAACCAGGCATCGATGAAGGGATCGAGAGCGCCGTCGAGCACGCCGTCGGCATCACCGACCTCGACCCCGGTCCGATGATCCTTCACCATACGGTAGGGATGCAGGACGTAGGAGCGGATCTGGCTGCCCCAGGCGATTTCTTTCTTGGCACCCTGGCGCTTGGCCTGCTCGTCGGCCCTCTTCTTCATCTCCAGGTCGTAGATTCGAGAGCGGAGGATCTTCATCGCCGTGGCTCGATTCTTGATCTGACTCGGCAAGAGGTCGAGACTGTAGTCGGCAATGCCCGAGCGCACCGGGGGCAACGGAGAAACGAAGTCGATCGCAGGCCGGTGCATCGAATCAGGAGACCTCGTGCGAGTCGAATCCCGGGCTTCAGCCCTGGGACTCGGCCTCTTCCGAAGTCATCCCTTCCCGCAACCAGGCATCGATGAAGGGATCGAGAGCGCCGTCGAGCACGCCGTCGGCATCACCGACCTCGACCCCGGTCCGATGATCCTTCACCATACGGTAGGGATGCAGGACGTAGGAGCGGATCTGGCTGCCCCAGGCGATTTCTTTCTTGGCACCCTGGCGCTTGGCCTGCTCGTCGGCCCTCTTCTTCATCTCCAGGTCGTAGATTCGAGAGCGGAGGATCTTCATCGCCGTGGCTCGATTCTTGATCTGACTCCGCTCGTTCTGGCAGCTGACTACGATACCGGTGGGATAATGGGTCATGCGCACCGCGGAGTCGGTTCGGTTCACATGCTGGCCACCGGCGCCGGAGGCACGGAACGTGTCGACCCGCAGATCCTTGTCGAGGATCTCGATCTCGATCCGATCGTCGACCTCGGGATAGACATCCACCGAGGCGAACGATGTGTGCCGACGACTCGCGGCATCGTAGGGTGAGATCCGCACCAGGCGATGCACGCCCCGTTCGCCTTTCAGATAGCCGTAGGCGTTTTCCCCTCGCACGGCGAAGGTCGCGCTCTTGATACCCGCTTCCTCGCCGTCCTGCTCATCGAGCATCTCGACCTTGAAATCATGTCCCTCGGCGTAGCGCAGGTACATCCGCAGAAGCTTCTCCGCCCAGTCCTGGGACTCGGTGCCGCCGGCGCCCGGATGAAGCGAAACCAGGGCGGGCAGGCCGTCTTCCGGCCCGGAGAGCTTGAGCGAGAGCTCCAGCTTTTCGAGCTCCTGCTCGAGCTTCTCGAGAAAGCTCGTCAGCTCCTCGTCGCCCTCGCCTTCTTCGAGCAGCTCTCGCCACGTCGCGAGCTCGTCGCTATCTTCGCGAAGCTTCTTCAGGGTCTCGAATTGCCGCTCCACGACCCGGCGTTTCTGCAACAACTCGGCGCTCTTGGCAGGATCGTTCCAGAAGTCCGGGTCCTCCATCTCGCGGTCGAGCTCCGCCAGCTCTTCTTCTACACCAGCGTGTTCAAAGATACCCCCGAAGGTTCTCGATCTGCTCTCCCAGACGGTCGAATCGTTCCGAATAGTTCAACGGGATCATCGCGATGCTGCTCCTGCACTTGGTCGATGGACGGCTCTTGGTCGACAAGAGCCAGAGGGGCTCGATCAGGCCCGCTTCGTTCGAGGCGGACGGACTATAACAAAGGCAACCAACAACACACACACCACGGGAAACAACCACGGCGCCCGGCTGTAGAGGGTCAGCTCGCGGCCCCCATGGACCCGCCCCGCGATCACCCCACGCTCGCCCACGGTCAGCTCGGCGCCCACGGCGCCCCGGGCGTCGATCAGGCCGGAGACTCCCGTGAGCGCCGCACGGATCATCGGTCGTCGATTCTCCGCCGCGCGGAAGCGAGCCGCTCGGTAGTGTTGCCAGGGGGCGGCGGTATCGCCGTACCAGGCATCGTTGGTGATCGTGGCGAGCACCGAGGCTCCACCCCGGACCTGGGCCGCAACCGCGGCGGGAAACACGACCTCGTAGCAGATCGCCATCCCGATCCGTTCCTCACCCCATGGCAACAGGCCGAGCCCCGAACCGGGGGTGAAGTCTCCGGCGTTGCGCGCCAGAGTGCCGACAAAGGAGAACACGTCTCGTAGGGGAACGTATTCCCCCCACGGCACCAGCCGGCGCTTCGAGTAGGGCTGCGAAAGGCCGCCTTCCCCCAACAACAGCGAGGAGTTGAAGACCTGGGTTCCCGATGCCGTGACCGAGCCGAAGAGCACGTCACAGCCGCGGTCGCTCAGCTCGGCGAGATCCCGGCGCAGGCGCTCCGAGCGATCGTAGCGAAAGGGAAACGCGGCGCTCTCCGGCCAGACCAGCAGCCGCCGGGAGCCAGGCGAGCCCTCGCAAGCCTCGGCGGAGAGATCGAGGAGACGCTGGTACCCCGTCCAGGCCCCGGACGCATCGGTGATGGCATTGTTCGGCTGCACGATCCGCACCTCGGCTCCCCGGGGCGGGGCGGCCAGGAGACGCGGATCGTGACCCGAGACTTCGCCCGCGTTGGCGGGCCGATCACCGAAGCGCCCGGCCAGGACCAGCAGGAGCATCACGGCCAGGCATCCCGACGCCGCGACCCCGAGAGCCCGGCCACGGGCCCGCCGCCACCGCCAGGCCAGGGCCAGCACGACGTTGGTGAAGACCAGCAGAAACGAGACGCCGAAAGCGCCGACCCAGGCCGAGAGTGCGAGAGCACCGGGCAGGTCGGTCCAGGCGTAGGCGGCCAGGTTCCAGGGGAAGCCGCCAAAGGGAAACCCTCGGGCGAGCTCGGTCAGCACCCAGAGTGCAGGAAGCCCGAGGAGGGCGGCCAGGGTTCCACGACGCCAGATCCTGGCTCCCACCCAGGCGTAGACCGCCTGGTCGAGACCGAGGTAGAGGATCAGCAAGCCGAAGAGGAACCCCGCCAGGGGCTCCGGCAGACCGCCGAAGACGTGGACCGTCTCGATCAGCCAGGGCATCGACGTTCCCCAGAGGGCCACGCCGAACAGCCACCCGCGCAAAAAGGGTCGAGGTCTGTCGAGGGTGGCGAGCCAGGGCGCCATGGCCACCGGAGTCAGGGCCAGGGGAATCTGCCGGCCGAAGCAGAGCCCCAGGGCCACGCCGCTACCCACCGCGAGGCCGGCGTCGAGCACCAACCGCTTCCCCGGCCGTTCCAAGCGCATTCCGACCCTCAGTTCGAGGCCGCGGTGATCCAGGTCTCGAGCTTGTACTTCTGGTGGATATCTGCACCCACTTTTTCCGCTTGGGGCCGACGGGCGAACGGACCGATGCGAACCCGGTACATGGTGAGCCCGCCCTGGTCGAGGGGCGACAGATAGGCCTGGTAGCCACCGGCCTTCAAACGCGTGAGAACCTTTTTCGCCTGGTCTTCGTCGCGGCTGGAGAAGACCTGGATGATGAATCCGTCGCCGGCAGCCACGGCCGGTGGAGGCGGCGTCTCGACCCGCGGCGGGGGCGGAGAGGCCGGTGGAGGCGGCGGAGGCGTAGAGGAAGCAGGCGGAGCGGCCCGGGGCGGCGGAGGTGGGTCCTGCGGCGGCGGTGCCGAGCCGAGATCTTCCGCCAGGGTCTTTGTCTCTTCCGCCTTCTCACCTTCGCGGAGCGAGCTCAGGTCCGGCTTTTCCAGCTCCCCTTCCCCGTTGCCTTCTTCGCCGAAGAACTTGAACTCTTCCAGCTTGGCCACCTCGTCCGGCTGCTGGCCGGCCGGCGACTCGGTGACCTCGGATTCGGGCAACGGCTCGGCCTGGCGTCCGACGTAGACACCGCTGACGAAGGCCGCCAGGACGCAGCCGAGCAGGATGACAAACGACACCAGTACCTGGCGATTGGTCAGGGCAACTTCGTAATAGCTGGGCTCGTTCGAATCGTTCACGAAAACCTCGGAGTTCTGGTAGGTCGAAAGGGGCTAGTCGTCCAGCTTCTCACTCTCGGTACCGAGCCCCAGCTGGGAGCCGAACGCGCGAAGCATCTCGATGGGGAGAGGAAAGAGGATCGTCGAGTTTCGTTCCGTGGCGATGTCAGTGAGGGTCTGCAGATACCGGAGCTGCAGGGTCACCGGGTTCTTGGCCACCTCGTCGGCAGCCTTGGCCAGCGTCCGAGAGGCCAGCAGCTCACCTTCGGCGTGGATCACCTTGGCCCGTTTCTCTCGTTCCGCTTCCGCCTGCCGCGCCATGGCCCGCTGCATCTCCTGGGGGAGATCGACGTGTTTGACCTCCACCGCCGTGACCTTGATCCCCCACGGATCGGTCTGGGCATCGACGATCTCCTGGAGCTTCTCGTTCAGTCGCTCCCGTTCGCTCAGGAGCTCGTCGAGATCCGCCTGCCCGAGCACCGACCGCAGGGTGGTCTGCGCCAGCTGGCTGGTCGCGTAATTGTAGTCCTCGACCTCGACCACCGCCTTGTCGGGATACATCACGCGGAAGTACACCACCGCGTTGACCTTGACCGACACGTTGTCCCGGGTGATCACGTCCTGCGGGGGAACGTCGAGCACCACCGTACGCAGCGAAACCCGTTCGAAGGTCTCGAACGGCCAGAAGATGAACACGAAACCCGGCCCCTTGGGCTCGGGCGCCAGCTTTCCCAGCCAGAAACTGACCGCCCGCTCGTACTCGCGCAGCACGACCAGCCATTTGCTCAGGACGACGATGAGGAAGACCAGTCCGATCAGGATGTACGGCAAGGGGCTCACTCCTGTTGCGAAGGTTGTGTGGGCTCGTCGGATTCCGCGGAACGACTTTCCCGGCCGTGTGTTCGCACGGCCTCGACCTCGAGGGTCAGACCGTGAAGGCCGACCACCCGGACCGGTGCAGAGGCCGGTACCGGCTGCTCCGACACCGCGTTCCAGAGCTCCCCGTGTACGAAGACCCGCCCCCGAGGAGCCAGGGCGCTGCGGGCCGTGCCGATCTCTCCCATCAATCCCTGCTCACCGGTGGTCACCCGGAGGCGACGCACCCGCAGACTCTGGAACGAGAGCAGCGACATCGCGGCGGCCGTGATGCCGGCGGCGATCTTCACCCCGGTGAGGTCGAAGGAAGTCTCTTCCAGAGCGAACTCGTCGAAGAGCATGACGGCGCCGAGCACCAGCGACACCGCCCCGCCGATGCTCAGCAGACCGAAGCTCGGAACCTGGGTCTCGGCGAAGAAGAGCCCCACACCGAGGAGCAGCAGCGCAAAGCCGGCGTAGTTGATCGGTAGGATGGAGAGGGCGTAGAAACCCAAGATCAGGCTGATCGCGCCGATCACCCCGGGAAAGATGGCGCCGGGTTGATTGAGCTCCACGTAGAGCCCGAGCATTCCGAGGAGCATCAACACCGCGGCGATCTCGGGGCGGGAGATGACCGCCAGGAAGCTCTGTGTCGCGGGCATGGGCCGATCGACGATCTCCGCCGTCGCCGTCCGCAGGGTCCGCTCGTCTCCACCGTCCTTGCGCAGCACGAGGCCGTCCATCGCGGCCAGGAGACTCGGAACCGAAGGTACTACGACGTCCACCAGGCCCTTCTCCAATGCCTCGTCGGCAGAGAACGAACGGCTCTCGAGCACCGCAGACTCGGCGAGCTCCACATCGCGCCCCCCACGTTCGGCGAGGGAACGGATGGTGGCCGCAGCGTCTTCCTCGACCTTCTTGCCCATGTCGCCCTCGATGTCTTCGCCACCGGAGCTCACCGGGTGGGCGGCTCCGGTATTCGTACCCGGAGCCATGGCCGCGAAGTCGGCGGCCATCAGCAGGAAGAAACCCGCCGACGCCGCCTGGGCTCCGCCGGGAGAGACGAACACGGCGACCGGAACCGGGCTGGAGAGAAAGGACTGGGTGATCTCGCGGGTCGAGGTCAGCAGGCCGCCCGGGGTATCGAGCTGGACGACCAGAACCTCGGCGTCGCGGGTTTCGGCCTCTGCGAGGGAATCTCGAATGTACTGGGCTGCCACCGGATGGATCGGCGAGTCGACCCGGATCCGCAGGGCGATGGGCACCGCCGGGCCGGCAGGAGCTTCGACGTCGATCTCGAGCTCGCCGGCCTCGGGCGACCGTTCTTCGACGCCGCCTTCCCCGCGACCGGCCTGGCCGCTGCTGGCGGTGGGAAACCACGCCAAACACAGGAGCAGAACGGGCAATCCGAGCATCCGCAGCATGTGGGTAGGGCTCATTGTGAAGCAGCTGGATCGATACGAGACGAATCGTCGTCCGCAGTCTGAAGGATGTGCAAATCGGCGGCACACCGCGGCGATCGACCTTTGGCAATCTATCACAACGAGGCCCGCGGCCCGACCCCTCGCCCGATCGCCTGGCGATTCCGGCCCGCCACCCGGTTCGAGCAATTCCCGGCGGTCCCCTTGATCTATCGAGACGATCGTAGTATTCCTCTTACAAGGCGTGCTCATGGCGACGCCCTAGATTCGTGCTACCACAACCAATGGCATCGGCGCCGATCCGCCGGAAGCCCGGGAACCAATGCTCTCTCTTCACCGTCTGTTCGGCCTCCTCGTCTTCCTGCCCCTCGGGCTCGTGCTGCCGGCCTTCGCTCAGCCACGACCGCTCGTGGTCGTCCCGGACTACAGCAGCTCTTCCGTCGATGGTTTCTTCCATCTCGAGCTCGATACCGGTCAGACCTTCTCCAACGACCAGCTCTTCCGCTCCGAGATCCGGGTCCGGCGCCTGGGCCAGAATCTCTTCACCGAAATCGGCCGCCCGTCCGAACCGCCCGCTCGCGAGGGAGAGGTACTGCTCGGCCCGATCCGCGACGGCGACGGTGCGCTTCGCTCGGTCCTTCTGGTGGAATCGAGCACCGGTTACCTGGCCTACTTCGAGGATCTTGGCCGCGGCTCCTCCTTCGGCGAGATCTCCGTCGTGATCGGCCGGCCCTTCGGCCCCATGGCGGCGACCGATGGAAACTTTCTGCTGTTGATGCGCCGGGATCGTTCGGGACGCACAGAAGGAGCCTACCTCTACCACGGCACCACCGGCCGGGGCATGTACGTCGGTGGCCTGCGCAAGCTCGAAGCGGAGCCACCCACCGCCTCGACCTCCGGCCTGCCACAGCTCGAGGGTCCCGTCGCCGGGGTCGATCTCCAGACCACGCGGGAGGCCACCACCGGCTATCTCCTGGCCGATAGCGCCACCGGCGACCTCTACGTCGTCGATCTCACGACCGAGTCCACCTCCCAGCTCGCCCATCGCAAGAGCACTCTCAACCTGACCGCAGCGCTCGCCCTCGAAACGGCAGCGCCCGAGGGTGAGGGGGAGGCCGCTCCCCCGTCGTACCGTCTGGTCGGCCTTCCGATCCTCGAAGACGATGCCACCCGCCACGCCCTTTTCGTGGACGTTCTCAGCGGCCAGATCCTCGTGGTCCAGGATCTCGACTCCCGGCCGACCCTGCGCAAGCTGCGAGCTCGGCTCTATGACGTGATCGATGCCCAGGATCCCGAATCCCGGCACCTCTCCCTCGTGCCCGCCATCCGCGACGGCGACACCACAGGAGTCTGGGTCGTCGACGGACCGACCCGGGCCATCGTCTACATCGAGAATCCCGCCACCCCCGGCGCCACCGTCCTACGCCGCATCGGCTACGCCGGGCGCTGATCTCCCCTCGGCTCGGGGATGAATTCGATAGAAGTCGACCAATCGATGGGCACCTTTGCCCAGTCTTCTTCACCGCCATTCTGGGCATCGTTCACGGTGCCGTCCAGCGGACCTCGATCTCTGGTAAGGACGTTCGAACCACCTCGCCGTCCCTGGGGCGGACGATTTCGATCTCGGGAGGCTTCGGCAGCCGCACCCGGCGGACGATGGCAAGGTCATGGACGAAAGCGTCCTCCCCGAGGACGTATTGCACCTTGTTCGCCCCACCGGCGACGATTTGTGCTGGACGAGCTCGCCTTCGGTGTCGAGCAGGTGCAGGCCGGAGCCGGAGTGGATCCAGACTTCCTGGCTCCCGTTGTCAATGGCCAGGGCTCGGGCTCCGGCGAAGCCGGGGAGCTGGGTATCGCGGCCGGGATCGTCGGGATGCAACAGGTGGACGGTGGGTGGGTTGGCGGCCCAGATTCGGGGCGGGTCGGTTATGGAGTTATGGAGTCGACGGCTCCGAGGGGAGCGACCATACCGGCAAGGAAACCAAGGGCAAAGACGAAGAGAATCAAGGACCGCCCCCTTCTCAACTGACCTCTCGCAGCACCTCGTCGAGGGTTTCGAGGGTGCGGTCGATATCGGCTCCCTCGAGCACCATGGGGGGTTTGATCTTGAGCACATTGTGCAGGGGGCCATCGATGCTGAGGAGGATGCCTCGGCTCTTCATGGCTTCGACGATGACCTTGGCTTCCGGAGCGGCTGGCTCCAGAGTTTCGGGATCGCGGACCACCTCGGCACCGAGGAAGAAGCCGCGGCCGCGGACCTCTCCGATCAGCTCGTAGCGGGTCGCGAGCTCTTGGAGGCCGGCCTCGAGGCGTTCTCCCAAGACCCGGGCGCGCTCTTGCAGCCCTTCCTCTTCGATGACGTCGAGCACCGCGAGACCCACGGCGCAGGACACGGGATTGCCGCCGAAGGTATTGAAGTACTCCATGCCGTTGTCGAAGGCCTCGGCGATCTCCCGGGTGGTGACGACCGCGGCCATGGGATGGCCGTTGCCGATGGGTTTGCCCAGGGTCACGATATCGGGCACGACCCCCTGGGTCTCGAATCCCCAGAACGAGTCGCCGACCCGGCCGAAACCGATCTGCACCTCGTCGGACACACAGACGCCCCCCGCCTCGCGCACCATCCGGAAGGCACCCTCGAGGTAGCCTGCGGGAAGCTCGAGCTGCCCGCCACAACCCAAGAAGGCTTCGGCGAAAAAGGCCGCCAAGCCATGGCTCCTGCGGCAGGCGGCGGCAGCTTCGGCCACGTGCTCGACATAGAGCCCGGACCACCCCGGATCTCCTCGGCGGTAGAGCCCGCGGTACCCATCGGGCATCGGCACCATGTGCACATGGCCAGCCGGGCCTCGTCCACCCGGGCCCGAGAACTTGTAGGGACTGATCTCGATCAGGGCGCTGGTATGGCCGTGGTAGGCCCCGTCGATACAGATCACGTCCGTATGGCCGGTGTAGGCCCGGGCCAGGCGCAACGCCAGGTCGTTGGCCTCGCTGCCGGTGCAGACGAGGTAACAGACCTCCAGGGACTCGGGCAGGGTACCGCTCAGGCGTTCGGTGTAATGCGCCAGCTGGTCGTAGAGGTACCGGGTGTTGGTATTGAGCCGCGCCATCTGCCGCTGCGCGGCAGCGACCACCCGAGGGTTGCAGTGCCCCACGTGGCAGACGTTGTTCACCAGATCGAGATAGGCCCTGCCGTCGCGATCGTAGAGGTATTGCATCGAGCCCCGGACGATCTGCAGGGGCTCGGAGTAGGAAAGGCTCAGATTCGGGCCCAGGTGCCGGGCTCGGGCATCGAGAGCGGTCTGGCGATCGAGCCCCGCCGCGGCGGCGATGCCCGAGCCATTGCAGACCGCCCGGATCCGCTCGGCGATCTCTTCCGCCGGAATGCCGGCCAGGCGCTCGAGCAAGGCGATGGCCGAGGCTTCGGTGGTGGTCACATAGTCGGCGTCGGCCCGCTCTCGTTTGGATTTGGCGGCCATGGCCACCGACGCCACCATTCGCGCCACCATCAGGCCACCGACCACCTCGGTCTCGTCGGCGGTCAAGGGAAAGCGCCGGTGATACCCCTCCACCACCTTGCAGGCGGCAGCCACGGGATCTTCCTGGTCCAACATGGCGTAAGCCGCGGCAATGGCCAGGTCGCTGACGGTGACCGTATCCATCAGGTCACCGAAATCGATCAACCCACAGGCCTCGAGCCCGGCGTCCGTCTCGCGGGTGACCACGTTGAGGGGATTCGAATCGCCGTGGACTACCGAGCGGCGCAGGGCAGCGAGCCGAGGCGCAACCCCGGTCTCGAATTCGAGAAGGTAGGACTCGAGGAGCCGACGCCGGCTCGTGTCTTCCACCGCGGGCAGCACACTCCATATTCGAGATAGCTGCTGTGGGTCCCAGACCAGGTCTCTGGAGACTCCCGCGTGGGAGAAGCCCTCGAAGGCCAGCGTGCTGCGGGCCACCAGGTCACCGAGGCTGAGCAGGAGCCCACGGGACAGGGGCTCCTGCTCGCTCAGCAGCGGGCCGGGAACCCAGCTCAGGAGACGGAGATCGAAAGGCCCCTGCTCGGTCTCGGCGCGGACCAGGAACGAACCGTTCGCGTCGGGCAGGATTCGCGGAGCCAGGAAGTCGACGCGTTGCGCTTCGAGGTGCCGGAGGGCTGCGATCTGTGCCTCGAGAGTCTGCCGGGCCACATCGCGGTTGGAGACCTTGCACAGGAAAAACTCCGCCTCTCCATCTCCATCCGCTCGCAGGCGGAAGTTCTGATCGCAATAGCTCGGCAGAGAAGCATCGACCCGGAGCTCGCGGCCGAAGTGTCGTGCGACGAGTCCCTCGACCGTCGACGGGGAGAGGGACGGGATCCCTGGATCGTTGCTCATTGAGTTACCCACTGGAAGAGATAGAGGAGGCCGAAACCTTCGGATGTAGCCCACTTCGGACGTAACTGACGAAACGATAGAAGGATCACTATGGATTCTAACATTGGCTCGCTGCGGTATTCCTCGAATCGAGGAGCTCGGGTCGGTCAGGCAGATCCGGGGCGGGCTCGGACCAAGAGCTCCTCCACGGCCTGCTTCGCCCGCTCGAAGCTCGAGAGCTCCACACCCATCCCCACCACGGCTGGATCGCTGGCGTCGGCCGGCAGGAGGCGGTGGACCACCTTGGCGTCGAGGGTCACGGTTCCGGCGTTCGGCATCTCGGCGATGGCGATCTCGACTCGAACCGAGGTACCGAGCTGCGGCGGCTCTGCGGTGGGAATGAACAGACCGCCGGTTTCGAGATCCTGCTCGTAGGCGACGATCAGCTGGTTTCGATCGGGAAACGTCAGCCGGTAGAGACGGGTGCCGGCAGAGATCTCGGTTCCTTCGGTCTCTGCCGGCAGCATCTCGTGCACCAGCTCCGAGACGTCGAGGAACCGCAGGCCCATGCCCGAGGGCTGGAGATTGTGGAACGATTTCTGGCTCCGTACCACCTCGGCCTCGAGCAGAACGTTTCGATGGTCTTTTCGTAGCTCGAGCAATACCCGGGTGCCCTTCGGCAACAGTCCGTGGGTGGTGACGTAGGTACCGGAATCCGAAATGTTGGTGGTAAAGCCGCGCAGCACCTTGGCGGTGCCCTTGGGCTTCAGGCGAACCTGCAGACGGCGAGCCTGCCGGGACACCGATCTTCGATCCATACCGACCTCCCCCAATTCGAATCGGCGAGAGCGCTCGTCGATACCGTCCGAGACTTCCGAGGCATCCGAGCTTTCCGAGAATCCTTCACCTGAGCTTTATGAGACGATACCACAACGAAGAGCCAATTCTCTGTCCCCAGAGGCTGGCCCCGCGCCACCTTCGGGCTTCGGGAGCCCTCGATGAACGCTAGAATCCGCCGCAGGTTTCGCCGAGCCCTTGTTCTGGCCGGGCTCCTGGTCGCCCTCGTTCTCTTGCTCTTCTACCGACCCGATCTTTCCCTGGAAGAGCTGCTCCCGAAATACGCCGACGCCTCGTCGCAATTTCTCGAGCACGGCGGCCGGAAGCTCCACTTTCGAGACCAGGGCCAGGGCCCTCCCCTCGTGCTGCTGCACGGAACCGCCGCATCGCTCCATACCTGGGACCCCTGGGTAGAGGTCTTGCGCGACCGCTACCGCCTCGTTCGCCTCGACCTCCCCGGATTCGGCCTCACGGGACCGAGCCCAGACGGAGACCACACCACTGCCGGCCGGCTGCAGGCGATCCGTGCTCTCGTAGACCACCTGGGGATCGAGACCTTCTCCCTCGCCGGCAGCTCGCTCGGCGGATACCTCGCCTGGAACTACGCTCTCGCCTACCCCGAGCAGGTGTCGGCCCTGGTCCTGATCGATGCCGCGGGTTTCTTCCCGGCCGATCCCGAGGAGAGGTCGAGCTCGATTCTGGAGCTCGGTCGAGTACCGGTGTTGCGGGACATCCTGACCCGCTTCACGCCTCGGTTCCTGGTCTCTCGGGGGCTGCGGCAGGTGTATGGAGATCCGTCGCAGATCACGGAGGAACAGATCGACCGCTACCACGATCTGCTGCTCCGGGCCGGCAACCGCCAGGCGCTGGTGGAAAGCCTCGATCGCCGCGGGGCCAGGCGCGATATCGCGACCCTCGCCAGCTACGAAGGTCCCGTGTTGATCCAGTGGGGTGAGGACGACCAATGGATCCCGGTGGCAGACGCCTACCGCTTCCAGGAGCTGCTGCCCCAGGCCGAGCTCCGGATCTATCCCGGCATCGGGCATGTGTTGATGGAAGAAATTCCGGAGCGCTCGGCGGAAGACGTGGCGACCTTTCTCGCCTCTTCTCTGCCACCCTCGGATTCATAGTCGAGTGGAATCTCCGGAGGCGGACGGCTCAGTCGAGCAGAACCCTGGAGATCGCGGCCGAGAAGTCGCTCCATTCGCGGGTCAGGAGCTCGAGCTGCTGCCGCCCGCGGTCGGTGAGATGGTAGAACTTGGCGCGGCGCCCGCGCTCGGAGAGGCTCCAGTCGGACCGCACCCAGCTGCGTTGCTCCATGCGGTAGAGCGCGGGATAGAGAGATCCCTCTTCTACCTTCACCACATCGTCGGTGGTCGCCTCGATCCAGCGGGCGATGCCGTAACCATGGCGGCCACCATGGCTCAGGGTCTTGAGGATCAGCGCTTCCAGACTTCCGTGCAGCAGCTTCTTCGATGCCCGGGCGGTCGACATGGCCCGAATCCTATCGCAGGCGACGATCCGGAGCCCTTCCGCTTCGGCGATGGATACGAGATCATCAGCGAATCTTGACGAACGAGCCCTTCGATCCTCGCACGCGCTCGGGCCACCTTGCCGCAGGGGTGGTGGGTGTGGCCGCCTACTGCAGTCTCGGCTCGCTGGTCCGCTTCGGTGGCGGCATGGGGCAGGACTTCGTCTTCGTGGGCTCGGGCGAAGGAATGCTCTGGCTGGCCCACTCCCTGCTGCTGTTGCCCGGGCTCCTGCTCCTCGCCGTCGGTGCTGCCGGCCCCATCGGCCGAATCCTCGGCCGCTCGGGCCGAGCCGAGGAGCCTCTATCCGCGGCGCGGCGAGCCAGGCCGCGATCTTGGCCGTGGGTGGCCTTTTACACGTTGCTGCTCTTCGCCCTCGCGGTCCTCGGTCGGGAAGTCCTCCTCCTCGATCTGCCGATCAGCAACGACGAGTACAGCGTCGATTTCGGTGGCCGGATGATCGCCGAAGGTGAGCTCTCGGTGCCGGTTCCCGAGGCTGCAGAGGCACTTCCCCTCTATTTCACCTTCGAACGCCAGGGCCGGCTCAGCGCGATGGATTTCCCGGGCCCGCTCCTGGCCTCGGCCGGAGCCCTGCGCAGCGGCCTGGGAGACCTTCCCTATGCCCTGCTCGCCGCTCTCGGCGGGTTGGCGGTGGTGCTGGCAGCCGGCCGGCTCTCGGGCTCGCCGGGCGCGTGGATCGGCGGTCTGCTTTGGCTGCTCTCACCGATGGTGTGGAGCCTCTCCCTGACCACCCACGCCCATCTCCTCTCGCGGACCTTCGTCGCCCTGGCCGTCCTCGCCTACCTGCACCTCAGTGCCTCCGAGCCGCCCCGAAGGCCGCTGGCGACGGGTGCCGCGCTCGGCCTCTGTGCCGGGCTGGCGTTTCTCTGCCGCCCCTTCGAGTCGGCGGCCCTGCTCACACCCCTCGGTCTCCATCTCCTGTTCCGAGCCCGAAACGCTGCCGGAGGCGCCCCCCACCCGGCGCGGGCAGGTGTGCTCGGCGCCCTTCTCGGTTGGGCTCCGGCGGCTCTGGCCTTCGCCCTGTACAACGCCGCTATCACCGGCTCCTGGTACCTTCCCGCGCGCTTCGCCGAGGGAGCCGCCAGCCATACCGCCACCCACCTCGGCCTGTGGGAGCGCCTGGGCATGAATCTCGGCTGGAACCTCATGATGCTCGGCGTCTGGTTCCTCGGGCCGCTGGGCATCGCGATGGTCTACCTCGGCCTGCAGCGGGCTCCCGCGCCACTCCGGGTGCTCGCTTGCGGTGTCGCCCTGCACCTGGCCCTGGCGCTGGCCCACGAAGACTCCGGCCTGCATCTGGTCGGACCCATCCACTACTCCGAGAGCGCCGTGCCCTTGACCCTCTTGGCGACCGCGGGCGCCGTGCGAGCCTGGAGGAGCCTGGCTCGCAGCGCCGCGGGGCGTGGCTTGCCCGCGGCTCTCGGCATCGCCTGGCTGCTCGCACTCTGGATCTTCGGTCTCTCGCATGCCCGGATCCTCCGCTGGCAGGCGGAGATCCAACAGCTTCTCTTCGACACCGTCGCCGATATCGACCGTCCCTCGGTGGTGGTGGCAGAGCCTCCCGGGCGCCTGCTGCAGCTGCGAGACGATCTCGCCGCCGTGGGCACCTGGGTGGCCGAGCTACCGAGCCCCGATCCATTTCTTCGTGACGAGGTGCTCTTCGTGTATCCCAAGGCAAACCCGGACCAGCTCGCGGAGTGGTTTCCGCAGCGTGACCTCTACCATTTGATCTACCACACCGAGGGGCCACCGATGGAGCTACGGCTCGTGCGGCCGGCCGCGGAGGTGGCGCCGTGATCCGGGTCGGGCTGGTGGGCTTCGGCTATTGGGGCCCCAACCTGGCGCGGGTCTTCAGCGCCCACCCGGGCTGCCGCCTGGCGCGGATCTGCGAGCCGCGGGAAGAGCGTCGGAAGCTGGCCGAGCTGCAATACCCGGGGGTGGAGGTCGCCGCCGAGGACCGCATCACCAAGGCCTCCGACATCGACGTGGTGCTGGTGGCGACGCCGGTGCACACCCACTTCGAGCTCACCCGACAGGCCCTGCGCCACGGCAAACACGTTTGGGTCGAGAAACCCTTCACTTCGACTGCCGACCAGGCCCGAGAGCTGGTGGACCTCGCCGCCGACCGCCGATTGACCCTCCTGGTCGACCACACCTTTCTCTTCACCAGCGCGGTCCGGGAGATCAAGAAGCGAGTCTCCACCGGTGAGCTGGGAGATCTCTACTACTACGACTCGGTGCGCATCAATCTCGGCCTGGTGCAGCAGGACGTCAATGTCATCTGGGACCTGGCACCCCACGACTTCTCGATCATGGATCACCTCCTCGGCCCCCGGGCTCGGGCGGTCTCGGCCCAGGGCCGGGGTCATTTCGGCACCGGTCTCGAAGACGTGGCCTACGTGACGGTGATGTACGACGACGACCTGATCGCCCATTTCCACCTCAACTGGCTCTCGCCGGTGAAGCTGCGGCGCACGGTGCTCGGCGGCTCGGAGAAGATGCTGGTCTGGGACGACCTCGAGCCCGAGGAGAAGATCAAGATCTACGACAAGGGAGCCGAGGTCACCAGCACCGAAGGTGCCTACGGCGCCAAGGCGTCGTACCGGGTGGGCGACATGTTCTCCCCCGCCCTCGGCGACGACGAGGCCCTGGCGGCCGAGGCCGAATACTTCGTGCGCTGTCTGGTGCTCGGCCAGCAGCCCCACAACGACGGCCACGCCGGCCTGCGGATCGTCGAGCTGCTCGAGGCCACCGACCGGTCCCTGGCCGCCAAGGGCGCCCTGGTCGAGCTCTGAGGGGCAGACCGTGAACCGGAGGGAAAAGATGGAATCGTTTCTCCGCATCGCCGACGACGTCGAGCTCGGCCGCGACGTCCGCCTCGCGGCCTTCGCGAATCTCTACGGCTGCCGCATCGGCGACCGCACCAAGATCGGGACGTTCGTCGAGATCCAGAAGAATGCCTCGGTGGGCGCGGACTGCAAGATCTCGAGCCACTCGTTCCTCTGCGAGGGAGTGACCCTCGAAGACCGGGTCTTCATCGGCCACGGGGTCACCTTCACCAACGACCTCTTCCCCCGCGCCACGCGGGCCGACGGCAGCCTTCAGACCGAGGCCGACTGGGAGGTGATTCCCACCCGGATCTGTGCCGGCGCCTCGATCGGCTCCGGGGCCACCCTGCTCTGCGGCCTGACCATCGGCGAAGGAGCGATCATCGGCGCCGGCAGCGTGGTGACCCGGTCGGTGCCCGCGGGGGAGATCTGGGCCGGCAACCCGGCTCGCTTCCGGCGCCGGGTCGACGGTGAGTGAGCTGAGTCCCGAGCGGCTCGCACCGGCTCTGACCGCGGCGATCGAGCGCTGCGATCTCGACCTCACCGACCGCACCGTGCTGACCGAGGCGGCCAGCGGCGCCTACGTGGTCACACCTCTGCTGGCAGCCCTGGCCGGCGCCCGCCGGGTCTACGCGGTGACCCGTGACTCCCGCTGGGGCACCGCCGAAGCCGTGCGCCGAGAGACCGAGGATCTCGCCCGGGCCCTGGGAGTCGCCGATCGAGTGCGGGTCGTCGCCTCTCGGGCCCACGAGCTGGCCGGGGAGGCAGACCTCGTCACCAACTCGGGGCACCTGCGGCCGCTCGACCGGGCGCTGGTCGAGCGCCTCCGGCCCACGGCCGTGATTCCGCTGATGTACGAAGCCTGGGAGCTCCGCGAGACCGATCTCGATCTCGCCGCCTGCCGCCGACGTGGCATCGCCGTGGCCGGCACCAACGAGAGCCATCCCGCGGTGGGGGTCTTTCCCTTCCTCGGCGACATGGCGGCCCACCTCTTCTCCACCGGCGGGCTCTCCTTCGAATCGAGCCCTTCTCTGCTCGTCCTCTGCGACAATCCCTTCGCTCCGTTTCTCGAGTCCGGTCTGCGAGACCGCGGCGCCTTCGTCACCTTCACGGCCGACGCCGAGACCGCGCTGCAGGAGGCCCGGCGACCTGGCCCCTTCGACGGCGTGCTGATCGCGGCCACGCCCGGAGGCGCCCCGGTGTGTTGCGAGGCCGAGATCCGCCAGCTCGACGAGGCCCTCGGGCACCCTCTCTTC
This sequence comes from uncultured Thermoanaerobaculia bacterium, assembly GCA_964565225.1. GTDB lineage: Bacteria > Acidobacteriota > Thermoanaerobaculia > Multivoradales > J023 > CAZMEL01. The sequence continues at coordinate 23,765 of CAZMEL010000022.1, forward strand.
GCCCAGCTGTGGGGCGATGTCGACCGCCCCGAGGGGATACGGTTCGTACCCGTCGAGCCACCCGCCCCCGGACACATGGGGCTCCTGCCGTCGGCCTTGGGGCCCGAGCCGGTGATCCGTCTCCAGAGCGGCGGGCTCAAGGTCGGCGAGGTGCTCGCCCGGCTTCGCCTCGGAGGTCTCTCGGCGGCCGCGGCCGAAGCCGAGGTGGAGGCGCAGGGTTGGGGGCAGCGGCTGGTCGGTTGAGCTCGCCCTCCCTGCGACGTAGTAGGATCGCTCCCATGGACGAAGAGAAGAAACGGGAGCTCCTGCGGGGGTTTTCATACGAGAAATTCCGCCGTCTCGCGGCCGAGCCCGCGCTCAGCCCCAACGAGCGGGTCGGATTCTTCGACCACCTGCGGGAAGGCCGGGACGTCGGAATCCTCGCCGACATCCTGGCCAAGGTGCCACCCCTCCGCCAGCTCGGAGCCAAGGTCGCCGATATCGGCTGCGGCTCGAGCGCATTGGTCCAACGGCTGATCGAGCACTGCGGCGAGCAAGAGCAGACCCTGCTGCTCGTGGACTCCCCGGAGATGCTCGCCCACCTGCCGGATTCCGACCACGTACACAAGCTTCCGGGTTGTTTTCCTGCCGAGAGTCGGGAACTGCTCGACGGGTGGGCCGGGCAGCTCGACACCGTGATCGCCTACAGCGTTCTGCAGGTGGTCTTCACCGAGGCCAACCCCTTCACCTTCGTCGACCGGGCCCTCACTCTGCTCGCCCCCGGCGGGCACCTCCTGATCGGGGATCTCCCGAACGTCTCGAAACAACGACGCTTCTTCTCCTCCGAAGCCGGCCGCCGGTTCCACCGCGAGGCCAACGACACCGACGAGGACCCCGTGGTCGAACATCTACGCCTCGCCCACGACTCCTTCGACGACTCCACTCTCCTGGGCCTTCTCGGACGCTGTCGCGAAGCCGGGTTCGACGCCTACATCCTGCCGCAGACCCCGGGGCTGCCGATGGCCAACCGCCGGGAAGACCTGCTCGTGGTCCGGCCCTGAGGAAGGGAGAGCTCTTGCGGATCGAGGTCTACGAGCCGGAACGGCAGGAAGCCTGGGATCATTTCGTGGCGACGAGCAAGAACGGCCTCTTCCAGCATCGACGGGGATTCATGGAGTACCACCAGGAGCCCTTCGACGACCAATCGCTCCTGGTGTGGGATGCGCGCGATCGCCTGCTCGCGGTGCTGCCCGCCAACCGGCGCGAGCGGCGGATCGCCAGCCACGAAGGGCTCACCTACGGAGGCCTCCTCTGCTCCGAAGCCACGACCCAGGCCCTGGCTCTCGAGATCTGGGAACGGATCGAGGTCTACGAGCCGGAACGGCAGGAAGCCTGGGATCATTTCGTGGCGACGAGCAAGAACGGCCTCTTCCAGCATCGACGGGGATTCATGGAGTACCACCAGGAGCCCTTCGACGACCAATCGCTCCTGGTGTGGGATGCGCGCGATCGCCTGCTCGCGGTGCTGCCCGCCAACCGGCGCGAGCGGCGGATCGCCAGCCACGAAGGGCTCACCTACGGAGGCCTCCTCTGCTCCGAAGCCACGACCCAGGCCCTGGCTCTCGAGATCTGGGAACGTCTGCTCACCGAGCTCGCCGAGCGAGGTTTCGAGCGCCTGCACTACCGTGCGATCCCCTACATCCACCACCGGGCGCCGGCCCAGGAAGATCTCCTCGCCCTCTTCCTCGCCGAGGCCCGACTCGTGGCTCGCGACGTCCTGCCGGTGATCGCCCTCGGCCACCGGCTCCCGGTCTCCAGCCGGCGTCGCCGGGGAGCGTCCCGGGCACGAAGGGCGGAGGTAGAAACGGCAGCGTCGCAGGACTTCGCCGGATTCTGGACGATTCTCGATGGGGTGCTCGAAGCCAAAGGAGCGCGGCCCGTGCACGATCTCGACGAGATCCGCCGGTTGCACGAGCTCTTTCCGCAGAATGTCCGGCTCTTCACCGCCACGAACCCGGACGGCGAGATCGTGGCCGGCGTGGTGATCTTCGAGAGCCGGCAGGTGGCCCGGGCTCAATACATCGCCACCTCCGACCGGGGCAAGGAGCTCGGCGCCCTCGACCTCCTCTTCACCTATCTTCTCGACGAGGTCTTCGCCACCAAACCCTTCTTCGACTTCGGCTCCACCACCTTCGAAGGTGGCCGCCGCCTGCACGCCAGCCTGGCGGCCCAGAAGGAAGGCTTCGGCGCCCGGACGGTGACCGCCGATCGCTACGAGGTCGACCTCTCCACCTATTCCCCCGGCACCCTGCGGAGGGCCCTACCGTGACCGCGAGCCGGCTCCCGGAGAATCCGCCCGGCAAGACCCTGTCCCTGGTGATCCCCTGTTACGAGGAGGAGGAGAGCCTGCCCTTCCTGATGGAGAGGCTGCAGGAGGTGGAGTGCCGGCTCGACGAGCGAGGCGTGGGCCTGCAGCTGATCCTGGTCGACGACGGCTCCGGCGACGGCACCTTCCCCGCCCTGCGCCGGGCGGCGGAGCAACGTCCGGGTACCACGGTGGTGAAGCTGAGCCGCAACTTCGGCGCCTGGCCCGCTTGCTCCGCCGGCCTCGAGCAGGTGCGTGGCGATGCCCTGGTGTTCCTTTCCGCCGACCTCCAGGACCCTCCCGAGCTGGTGGTGCAGATGGTCGATCACTGGCTGGAGGGTCATAAATTCGTGATCTGCGCCCGCAGCGACCGCGACGATCCCTGGCTCTCCAAGCTCTCCTCCGACCTCTACTACAAGCTGGTGCGCTGGATGATCGCTCCCGACTTTCCCCGTGGCGGTTACGACATCGCCCTCATGGACCGGCAGATGCTTCCCTACCTGCGGCGGGCGAGCAAACACGTGAATCAGGCGTTGCTGGCCTACTGGCTCGGCTTCTCGCCGAAGGTGATTCCCTACCACCGCCCCGGTCGCGCCCACGGGGCCTCGGGCTGGTCTCTGGCCCGGCGTATCACCTTTTTCATCGATTCCCTGCTCGGCTTTTCGGTCGTACCCATCCGCCTGATGTCGCTTCTGGGTCTGCTGGTCTCGGGCTTCTCCGCCTTCTACGGCCTGTGGGTCGTGGTCGACGCGATCCGCGGACAGCTGGTGGTGCAGGGATTCGCCACCACCGTGGCCCTGATCTGCTTCCTGCTCGGCATCGTAATCTTCATGCTCGGAATCATCGGCGAGTACCTGTGGCGAATCTTCGACGAGGTCAGCCGCCGGCCCGAGGTCGTGGTCGACGAGGTCTACACCCCCGAGGCACGGGAATGAGCGCCCCACCCCTCCGACAACCCCTGGCCCTGCTCGGCCTCGGACTGGCGATCTTCCTCCAGACCGCGGCCAGCGTGCTCTCGAAGCAGGCTGCCCTGAGCCTCGAGACCTTCGGACTCCCAGGGGTGGTCTCGAATCCCTGGTACCTGGCCATGCTCTTCGCCCTCTTTCTCCAGGCCCTCGCCTGGGTCCAGGTGCTGCGCCGGCTCCCCCTCGGGCTCGCCTATCCCTTCACCTCTCTCGTGTTCCCGGCCACTCTGGCCGCCGCCTGGGCTCTGTTCGGTGAAGAGGTGCGGCTCTCCCATCTCGCCGGAACCCTGGTGATCCTCGCCGGCATCGTCCTGATCGGCCACTCCGAGGAATCTCCGGCATGAGCGGCCCCGAAACCGCCGAGCCTTCTCACTGGCTGGCCCTCGCCGCTTGCGTGGTGTTGACCACCGCCGGCCAGCTCTGCCTCAAGGCCGGTGCGCTCCGTGCCCGCGGCGATCTCGCCAGCTTCGTCCATCCCTGGACCCTGCTCGGCTGGCTGCTCTTCGGCCTCAACACCATCGCCGGGGTCTACGCCATGCGCGCCATCGACCTCAAGGTCGGCTCCACTTGGTCGGCGGCCGCCTATCCCCTGGTGGCCGTCCTGGCGCGAGCCCTTCTCGCCGAGCCCCTGAGCCGCCGCCAGCTCGCCGGCTGTGGGTTGATCGCCGCCGGCATCTTCATCTTTCACTGGCCTCTCTGAGCCGTCATGCATTCGCCCAGCCTCGAAGCCCATAATGGAAGAGTCGTCGTCCCTGGAGCCAGGTCGAACGGCTCGGGGTGGATGAGAATCGAAGCCGAGACCGGAACACAGTGCCTCCGAAGCCATCGAAGCTCGCGAGGGTGGGCACGAGCCTTTGAGACCTGGCGGAAGGGACGACGACTCGACCCGAATCCGAGATCCGAGGAACGACGTCCGAGGCGGGAGCATCGAGGGGCTGAAGCCCCTCGCTGTGAAAAGCGTCCTACCGGACGCGGAAACAGAGCTCCCCAGAGAGCTCGGGTAGAGCACGAAGAGACCTGGAGAGGAGAAACCCCTTGCCCCAACGATTCCTGATCACCGGCGGTGCCGGCCTGATCGGCTCGACGATCGCCGACCAGCTGCTCGAGGACCCCGAAGCCGAGGTGGTGGTGCTCGACGACCTCAGCCGTGGCAGCGAGCGCAATCTGCGGGATGCCCTCGCTTCCGGCCGCCTGACCTTCGAGCAGGGCGACATCCGCGACACCGCCACCGTCCGGCGCCTGGTACGGGGAATCGACACCGTGTTCCACCAGGCCGCGATCCGCATCACCCGCTGCGCCGAAGAGCCGCGAGTGGCCATGGAGGTGCTGGTGGACGGAACCTTCGAGGTGCTCGAAGCCTCGGTCGAGGCCGGGGTGCGCAAGGTCGTGGCGGCCTCGACCGCTTCGGTCTATGGCATGGCCGAGGTCTTCCCCACCACCGAGAGCCACCACCCCTACGGCAACCGCACCCTCTACGGCGCCGCCAAGACTTTCAACGAAGGCATGCTGCGCAGCTTCCACGAGATGTACGGCCTCGACTACGTGGCCCTGCGCTACTTCAACGTCTACGGCCCGCGCATGGACATCTACGGCGCCTACACCGAGGTGCTGATCCGCTGGATGGACCGTATCGCCGCCGGCAAGCCGCCGCTGATCTTCGGCGACGGCTCCCAGACCATGGACTTCGTCTTCTCCGAAGACATCGCCCGCGCCAACCTGCTCGCCGCCCGCTCCGAGGTGAGCGACGAGGTTTTCAACGTGGCCACCGGCGAGGAGGTCTCGCTGCTCGAGCTGGCCCACGCCCTGCTGCGCACCATGGGCTCCGATCTGGTGCCCGAGCACGGCCCCGAGCGCAAGGTCAATCCGGTGCCCCGGCGCCTGGCCTCCACCCAAAAGGCGCGAGACCGGCTCGGCTTCACCCCGACCGTGTCCCTCGAAGAAGGGCTGCAGAGACTGGTGGACTGGTGGCAGAAGGAACGAAGAGACCACCCGGAGGTCGCGGTCGGCCGATGATTCCCATCATCAAACCCTGGATCGGCGAGGAAGAAGCCGAGGCCACCCGCCGGCCCCTGCTCTCCGGCTGGGTCACCCAGGGCCCCGAGGTCGCCGCCTTCGAGGAAGAGCTCGCCCAGTACCTCGGTGCTCCCCACGCCTGCTGCGTCGCCAACTGCACCGCCGCCCTACACCTCGCCCTGCACGCCCTGGAAGTCGGCCCCGGCCACGAGGTGATCACCGTCAGCCATTCCTTCATCGCCACCGCCAACGCCATCCGCACCTGCGGCGCCGTCCCCGTATTTGTCGACATCGATCCCCGCACCTGCAACCTCGATACCGACCGGGTCGAGGCCGCTATCGGCCCACGCACCAGAGCCGTGCTCGCCGTGCACCAGATGGGCCAGCCCTGCGACCTCTCCCGGCTCGTGCCCCTCTGCGAGCACCACGGCCTCCCCCTGGTGGAAGACGCCGCCTGCGCCATCGGCAGCGAGATCCTCTGGAACGGCGAATGGCAGAAGATCGGCCGACCCCACGGCCACGTCGCCTGTTTCTCCTTCCACCCCCGCAAGCTCCTCACCACCGGCGACGGCGGCCTGCTCACCACCCGCGACCCGGATCTCGACCAACGTTTCCGGCTCCTGCGCCAACACGGTATGAGCGTGCCCGACACCACCCGCCACGGCTCCCCCCAGGTGATCTTCGAAGACTACGTAGAGGTGGGTTTCAACTACCGCATGACCGACCTCCAGGCCGCCGTCGGCCGGGTCCAGCTGGGGCGCCTGCCCGAGGTCATCCAACGCCGCCGAAGCCTCGTCGAACGCTACCGCGAGCTCCTCGCCCCCATCTCCGCCCTGGAGGTCCCCACCGAGCCGCCCTGGGCCCGCGGCAACGTCCAGAGCTTCCGCGTCCGCCTGCCCCGAGGCACCGACCAGAAAGCCGTCATGCAGCACCTCCTCGACCACGGCGTCGCCAGCCGCCGCGGCATCCACAACGCCCACCGCGAGCCCGCCTACCGTCGAGCCCCCTGGCGCTGCGGCACCGAGCCGTGTCTCGAGGACTGCCCGCCCGGCTCTTGCGAACGCCTGCGCCACAGCGAAGACGCCCAGGAACGCGATCTGTTGCTCCCTCTGTTCCACCAGATCACGGACGAGGAGATACAGAAGGTCGCGGAGGTGTTGGGAGAGGCGTTGCGGGGCTGAGCCCTCCGAGCCCCGCCAGAGGCTCTCCAACCCAACCGGGATCAGTGGATCCGCCGCTCCCGACGGATCCAACCTCGATCAACGGCTCAGAACTGGTACTGGACGCTCAACGCCCACTCCCGGGGCCGGCCGGCGATGCCGGTGGCGAGGCCGGCGGAGAGGGCGGCGAAGCCGTGCTCGAGGTATTCCTCGTCGCCGAGGTTGGTGCCGGAGAGGGCGAACTCCCAGCGGTCCGAGGGCGTGGCGTAGATCACCCGGGCGTTGAGCAGGCCGAAGCCTTCCTGGGCGATGAATGAGGAGTTGGCCACGTCGTTGAAGTAGTCGTCTTTGTAGGAGTAGTCGCCGCGCAGGATCAGGGATCCGCGGTCTTCGAGCTCGAAGGCGTATTGCAGCGAGAGGGTGTGGCTCCACTCGGGCGACTTGGGGATCTGCCCGTCGAGGGAGGCCCCACCCTCGGCGACCAGGTCGGTGTATTCGGTGTCGAGGTAGGCCAAAGTGGCGGCCAGGGTCAGGCCGGGGGCGGGGTGCGCCTCGAGCTCCAGCTCGACACCCTGGATTCGGCCCTGGGCGGCGTTCTGGATGACCAGGAAGAGCTCGCCGTCGATCACCAGGAACGAGGCGAACTGGATGTCCTCGTAGTCGTAGTAGAAGGCGGCGGCGTTGAGCCGCAGGCGGTTGTCGAGCAGCTCGGTCTTGAGGCCGGCCTCGGTGGCCCAGACGGTCTCCTGGTCGAAGGGCACGAGCTCCGTGCGGCTCAGGGAGCGCGAGGCGTTGAAACCTCCACCCTTGAAACCGCGGGAGATCGCCAGGTAGAGCATGGTGTCCTCCCCCGGGCGATACGCGAGGCTGACGCGGGGCGACCACGCCTCCCAGTCTTCGTTCTCGAGCAGGGTGCGAGGTGGTGAGTTCTGGGGCTCGGTAAAGAACTCGACGTCTTTTTCTTCCCGGGTGTAGCGCAGGCCACCGGTGAGGCTGAAGCGCTCCCCCGCCGCCAGAGTGGCCTCGCCGAAGAGCGCCCAGCTGGTGGTCTCGATATCGAGCCGATCGCGAATGCCATCGCCGAAGAAGAAGGCGAAGTTCAGCGGATTGCCAGCCCCACCGAAGCAGAGCGCTCCCTCGACGGGCACCGGATTGCAGAGGGAGGGAGGCGCACCCGGGGGCGCGAAGATCGGCCCCGGCGCTCTCTCCAGGCCCTCGAAGAGCCCCTCGAGGTTGAGGGTCAGGCTGTCGTCGACCGGATTCTCCTCGAAGTAGAGGCCGCCGGCCAGCCATTGCAGCCGGTCGCCCCTGGCGCTGCCCGAGAGCTGGATCTCCTGGCTGCGCTGGCTCTGCTCCTGGTCGTAGGTGCGGGCGAAGAAGCCGATCGGCGAGCCGTCGAAATCGCTCGACCCCAGGTACTCGACGTCGCGGACGTTGCTGATCGAGAGCAGCTCGAAGCCATCCCCCTGGTAGCTCGCCCGCAGGGTCGAGGAGAAGATGTCGCCGTCGTTGCGGCTGGGGAACGAAGAGTTCGAGAGCCGCAGATCCCCGGTGATGAACTCGTCGGTGATGATCGGCTGCCCGTCGGCCGCGAGAACCTGCTGGTAGAATTCGAAGAGCGGCGCGCCGAAGATCGCCAGGAGGGATTGATCGAGCGCGGTCTCCCGTTCCCGGGTCCCGTCGAGAGAGAGGTCGAAGATCCAGCGGTCACCGGGCCGATAGCGCAGGGCCAGCCGCGCGCTCTCGCGGTTGTCGTCGTTGAAGGTCGGCCCCGTCTGCAGAGAACGGGCGTAGCCGTCGCGGGCGGTGGAGAGCACGGAGAGAGAGCCCGAGAGCGAATCGCTCAGGCCACCGCTGACCCGCAGCTGCAGGTCGCGACGGTCGAGGTTTCCCGCGATCACGCCGAAACGCCCCTCGAGGTCCGGGGACGGCGCTCGGGTGATCAGCTGGATCGCACCGCCGGTGGTGTTCTTGCCGAAGAGGGTGCCCTGGGGCCCCCGCAACACCTCGACCCGGTCGAGGTCGAGAAGATCGAAGACGGCACCCTGGGAGCGGGCGATGTAGACCCCGTCGACATAGATGCCCACCCCGGGATCGGCGAAGATCCCGGGCTCGATCTGGCCGACACCGCGCAGGTACACCGTCGCTTCCGACGGTGAGCCGCCCGCTCCGCCGCTGACCGAGAAGTCGAGATTCGGCGTGAAGTCGCCCACATCGGTGAGGTTGCGCATCGAACGCACCTCGAGCGCCACGTCGGAAAAAGCGGTGACGGCGATCGGCACCCGGTCGAGGCTTTCTTCTCTCCGCCGCGCGGTGACGACGATCTCGCTCTCGAAGGTCGGCTCCTCCCGCACCTCGATCTGCCAGCGTCTCTCGGCCGGAGCCGCGGGGTCGTAGACCACCGCAACCCGCCCTTTCTCCGGCACCGGCAGAGCTCGTCGCTCCCCGGTCGTGCCTCTCTCGATGGCGAGATCGTGCTCGCCGGCCTCTCTTGCGACGAACACCAGGATTCCATCGCCGTCGTCGTCCCGCGCTTCCTGCACCGCTCCATTTGGGGCGGTGAGGCGAGCGGTGGCGGCCTCCGAAGCAGTGTCCGGCTCCAGCCGGATCTCGATCAGGGTTTCTGCCCAGCTCGAGGGAACGGGGAGCAGCAGGGTTCCGAAGACGGCCGCCCCGACGAGGACCGGGAGACAAAGATTCCGGGTCCCTCGATTCTGGATGGTCTCACTCGTTGGTCGAAGGTCTTTCATGAGGTTTCTCCTTGGGTGATCGACGACAAGGAAACATCCACTGTCAGGTCCGTAGTCCCCCGAGTAGGAACCTGATTCAGCTCTCTTATCTTGTCATTGTTCGTATCGGAAACAAGACGCAGGGTTCTCGAAGACGTTATTTTTCTCCTCTGGCTTCGTCGTCGACCTCCGAGCCCGGTCCCAGAGCCGCCACCAGCGCGGCCCCCGCTGCAGAACGGGGGCGACGCAACAGCTCGCTCGGCGCCGTGGATTCGACGATTTCTCCGCGGTCGAGGACCACTACCCGATCGGCCAGGTGCGGGACCCAGCGGAGGTCGTGTGAGATGAGAAGGATCGCCAGCTGGTGGCGTTGCTGCAGATCGAGCACCAGGTTGGCCACCTGCGCTCGGGTCGAGAGATCGAGAGCCGAGAGCCCTTCGTCCACCACCAGCACCCGCGGCTCTGCCGCCAGGGCGCGGGCGATCAGGGCGCGCTGCTGCTGCCCGCCGCTGAGCTCGCCGATTCGGCGAGCGGCCAGCTCGGCGCCGAGACCGACCTCTTGCATCCGGGCGAGGGCCTGGCGCTGGCGTTCGTCCTGTCTCTGGCCGAGGATCTCCAGGGGCTCCGCCACCGCCTCGACGAGGGTGAATCGCGGCTCGAGAGCGGCCACCGGATCCTGGAAGATCATCTGGATCGCACGGCGGGCCTGCCGGAGCTCGGGGCCGGTGAGCGCCGTCAGCTCCCGCTCGCCCCAGAAGATCTTCCCCGAGGTGGGGGTTTCGAGCAGCGCGGCACAGCGTCCCAGGGTCGACTTGCCGCTGCCGGAGACACCGACGACGGCGAGGGTCGAGGCCGGAGGAATCTCCAGGGACACCCGGCGCAGAGCGACCACCGGCTCGCTTCGGCCGAAACGGCGACCACGGCCGGGATATACCTTGTCCAGGTCGACCAGACGCAGGGAGCTGTTCAGAGCAGGGAGGCTCCCTCCAGAATTTCCAGCAGATCCACCCGTTGCAACCGCCACTCTCCACCCTCAAAGGTCCAGAAGAAATGAAACCGATACCGGTCTCGGGTCCGTCCGAGGTCGGAATTCGAGGTCACCGCCACGATACAGCGCAACTCGGCTCGTTTGGGTCCGGGCGATGGAAACACCTCTATCTGCTGATCGCGAAATTCGACCCCGATAGTGTCCGCTCGAGCTCGCACGCCGAGCAGGGAACGGATCAGGGATGGATGATCGTGCAGAGCCTCGCCAAAAGGAATCAGGCGTATTTCCGGAGGATCGACGAAGAATTCCGCAACGTCCCGGGCGCGGCCCAGGGCGTCGAGCTCGGCCTCCGGGCCGGCCTTCTCGATCAGCGAGCCGAGAGACTCGAGGCGCCGTTCGATCTTTTGTTCGTCTCCCTCTCGGCTCGAGAGGAAGTAGACCCCCACGGCGACGCCGAGCAGGCCATAGAGCAGAAGCGGCAGGCGAGAGCGGCCGCGGCTCACGCCGTCTGCTCCTCCACCGAGCCCTCCTGGAGGCCGAGGTACTTCCGCAGCCAGGCGGTACCGAGGTAGAAGGGCACTGTATCGACCAGGGCGGCGAAGATCTTGAACAGATACCCGGTGAGAATGAATTTGAAGAGCTGGGGGGCGATCGGCAGGCTCTCGTCGACCGGCAGGCCCCTGGCGTAGAAGTGGGTGATGGTGATCACCGCCGTGCTGTCGACCAGCTGGCTGACCAGGGTGGAGCCGTTGTTCCGCAACCAGAGATGGCGGCCCTTGGTGAGCCGCTTCCAGAAGTGGAAGAGGTGGACATCGCAGAGCTGCGCCGCGAGGTAGGCGAACATCGAGGCGACGATGGCACCGAGGGCCAGGGCACGGATCTCGAAGAAGACCGGCAGCCGCCCGTCGGGACCGGGGACCGGCTGATCGAACCCGGGCAACACCCCGCCGAGCCAGAGGATCACCATCAACCAGATGTTGACCCCGAACCCGACCCAGACCATGAAGTTCGCCCGCTTGCGACCGTAGAGCTCGGAGATGTAGTCGGTGCAGAGAAAGGTGATCGGATAGGGCAACACGCCCACCGCCAGCGGAAGCTCCAGGCTGTAGCCGAAAAGTGAGATCGTGGGGTTCAGGAATCGCGAGACGCCGAGAATGTTCAGCATCGTCATCGACGCCAGAAAGAGACCGGCGAGCACCAGGAAAACCCTCTCCCGGCGAACCTCGTAGACATTTCCCTCGGGAACTTCTCCACCGAGTACCGTATGCATGACGGGAGGTTACTGAGCCCCGGGAATCTCGTCAACCAGCGGCCTGATACGATCTCGACGTTGGCCTTCACCCGGCCGCGAGACCTTTCCAGCAATGGCTCACACTCCACCTCGACCCCCGAAGACACCTCCTCCCGTCCCACCTCGGCGTCCGGGAACCGGAGAGCGCATCAGCGGCCAGATCCGGCGATTCTCGTCGTTCGGGCGTGCCTTCTCCTCGGGCATCAACCGCCAGGAGATCGAGCAGCTCTTCGAGCGCGATGCCGGGCGTGCCTTCACGGTGCTCAGCAGGAGCCCGGGCGCAGAGGCTCGCGGCGACGACCTCGAAGGATTCTTCGACAAGCTGCAAGCCTTTTTCGCCGGAATCGCCCTCGAGCTCTCGCCCGGGCGACGGCTCCTCTTCGCCGGAGCTCTGCTCTGCCCCTTCCTGGGGTTCCTCGACATGGACATGAATCTCGGCCCGTACCGGCTCTACATCGACAGCTCGCCGCTGTGGTTTCTCGCCAGTATCTCGGCCCTGACCCTGCTCGTGGCCCTCGAGCTGGTCGACCAGATGCGGGTGCGCGACGAGGTGGAGCTGGCGCGGCAGCTGCAGAGAGACCTCCTGCCCCAGGCCTCGCCCAATCTGCCGGGGTATCGGGTGGCGCATTCGTATTGCACCGCCAACGACATCGGCGGCGATTACTACGAGTTCCTGCCCCTGGAGGACGGCCGCTGGGCGATCGCGGTGGGCGACGCCTCGGGACACGGCATCGGCGCCGGGCTGCTGATGGCCATTGCCAACGCCACCTTGAAAACCGCTCTCGACCTCGACCCCAGCCCCTCGGCGGTGATGCACCTGCTCAACCGGGCTCTGCTCCGCACCGGCAGCCGCCGCGCCTTCATGACCCTCTTCTACGGAGTGCTCGACCCGCGGACCGGCGAGCTGGAGTTCGCCGGCTCCGGGCATCCCTTTCCTCGCCTGCGCAAGGCGGGAGGCGAGATCCTGGAGCTGGGGCAGGGTGCTCTTCCCCTCGGCATGCGGGAGATCGACTCCTTCGCCACCGGAACCGCCCGGATCGACGTGGGCGACACCCTGGTGCTCTACAGCGACGGCCTGCCCGAGGCGGCCAATGCGCCCGAGGAAGAAGCGTTCGGCTTCGAGCGGATGGACCGGCTGATCAAGGCCCAGGGCGAGGCCACGACCCTGCACGGCCAAATCGTGGCCGCGGTCGACCGGCACCGGGGCGAGGCGCCCCTGCGGGACGACATGACGGTGGTCGTGATGCACCGGGCCGCTCCGCCGCCGCCAGCCCCTTTACCCCCGACCGAACATTTGCAATGATTCTCGGCTGTTGCCGCGGCGACGTCCGCTGGCAGCTACCGTAACTCCTTCCACTCTCGAGCCCAGCGAGGAGATCGTTCGTGTCCAGCTCTACGCTCTCGGTCCGTCCGGACGGCCAGGTCATCGTGACCGGTTCCCTGGCTTTCGATCAGATCATGGTGTTTCCCGGAAGCTTCAAGGACCACATTCTGCCCGACAAGTTGCACGTCATCAATATCTCTTTCCTGGTGAGCGAAATGCGCAAGCAGAGGGGAGGTTGCGCCGGCAACATCGCCTACACCCTGGCCCTTCTCGAGCAGGACTGCCGGGTGATCGCCGCCGCCGGCAAAGACTTCGGCGAATACCACCAGTGGCTGGTCGATCACGGTGTCGACCTCGGCGGGGTGCGAATCTTCGACGACGAGATCACCGCCTCGTGCCACATCACCACCGACCAGACCGACAACCAGATCACCGGTTTCTTCGTCGGCGCCATGCAGCGAGCGGGCGAGCTGAGCCTGCGAGAGAGCGTCGGCGAGCGGCCCAGCGTGGCGATCATCGCGCCCGACGATCCCGGCGCCATGATGCGGCATTGTAAGGAAGCGCGGGAAACCGGCCTCCCCTTCCTCTTCGATCCCTCGTTCCAGGTCACCGCCATGGACGGCGCCGACCTCGCCGAAGCCGCCCAGGGCGCGGCGATGCTGGTGGTGAACGATTACGAATTCGCCGTGTTCGAGAAAAAGACCGGAAGGTCGGGATCGGAGATCTTCGACCTGGTGGACATGGCGGTGGTCACCCTCGGCGGTGAGGGCAGCAAGATTCTGCGGGCCGGCGAGCCGGAAATCGAGATCCCCGTGGCCCGGGTCGACCAGTTCGTCGATCCCACCGGCGCGGGCGACTCCTTTCGCTCCGGCTTCGTCGCCGGCCTCATGGCGGGTCGAGATCTCGAGGTGTGTGGGCGCATGGGCAGCGTCGCCTCGGCCTTCGTGGTCGAGCAGAACGGCCCCCAGAACCACGCCTACACGCAGCAGGATTTCAACGAGCGCTACACGGCAAATTTCGGCCCCATGCCGAGCTGACATCGCGGAGGAAAGGTATGGCGAAGCACTGGCTATTCAAGAGCGAGCCGGACGTCTACAGCATCGACGACCTGGCCCGAGACGGCTCCACCTACTGGGAGGGGGTTCGCAACTACCAGGCCCGCAACTTCATGCGCGACGAGATGAAGATCGGCGACCTGGTGCTCTACTACCATTCCAACACCAAACCGCCGGGGGTGGTGGGCGTGGCGCGGGTGGCGAAGGAAGCCTACCCCGACGTGGCGCAATTCGACGCCGAGCACAAGTACTACGATCCCAAGTCGAGCCCCGACGATCCCCGCTGGCTGATGGTCGACATCGAGTTCGTGGGACGGTTCGAGGAAACCGTCACCCTGGCGCAGCTCAAGGCCGACGACTCTCTCGACGGCATGTTGGTGACCCGCCGCGGCCAGCGCCTGTCGGTGCAGCCGGTCGAGCCACGGCACTACGAGCGGGTGTGTGAGCTCGCGGGTTACGAGCTCCCGTAGAGCGAGAGCTGGCGAATTCGAGGGGTGGCGAGCCGGGCCGACACGCTCAGAGGGCTTCGGCCTCGTGCAAAGAAGCCAGGAGCTCGACCAGCGCCTCCCAGACCGAGTCGGGGCTGTCGAGCGGCAGCCAGTGGCTCCCCCGGGTGACGTAGGCCACCGGGATCTCCGGGTGGGTGCGGTGGAGTGTGCCGGGTAGATCACCGAAACCGCCCACCACACAGCGAACCTCCCCGCCGTAGGCCTCGACGGCCGGACCGGGCCGAAACTCCAGGGCGCTCTCCACGGCATCGGCGAGCACCTCGGCCGGCACGCTCTCGAGGTCGGCCGCCACCTGCTCGGCGACCCACTCCGGCGCATCTCCCATCATCTGCCGAAACTGCCACGCCATCTCCTGGTGTGGCTCGGCTCGCAGCTGGTCGACCAGCTGCCGGCGGTCGACAGGGTCCAGGTGCCCGAGGTCCGCCCCGGCGTCGACCAGGAGAAGACCGGCCACACGCTCGCGGTGGCAGCTGGCATAGGCGAGAGCGGCCGAGGCGCCCAGGCCGTGCCCCACGAGCACCGCCCGGCGCAGCCCGAGGTTGTCGTAGACCGCCCCGACCGCCGCCGCCAGGTGGTTGAGATTGGCCGTCGCGACCGGCGTGTCGGAATGGCCGTGGCCCGGCAGGTCGAGCGCCACCGCCCGCAGCGAGGGTCCGGCGGCGGCGAGAACTCCCGCCCAATGCTCCAGACGCCCTCCCACCTCGTGCACGAAGACCACCGTGGTCTCACCCTCGGGATGGAGCTCGCAGAAATGCAGGCTGCCCCCGGGCCCGGAGACCCAGGACCGTTCCGCCGCCTCCGGCAGAGATCGAGGAGCTTCCGGTGACGACGGCAGGAGCCCGCCGGAGAGGTCGGCGTCGGCAGCACCCGCACGGTCCGGGCGCCGCCGGGGGCCGGCAGGGGAACGCAGGAGGGTGAAGGCCGCCAGGCCGAGGGCGCCGGCCCCGAGCCACGGCCACCAGCTGCGACCGGATCGCGAACGCGATGCCGGACGCGCCCGGCGAGGTGATTTTCGCTTTTTCATGGTCGGATTCCGGGAAGCTTCAGGTTTCGCCGCGGGTCAGGTCGACTTCTTCGATCTCGACGTCGGGATCTTCCAACCCCGGCACGCCTTCTTCACTCTGCGCCGCCTCCGCCTCCAGGTGAGCCGCCACCGTGGCCGCGAAGAAGTCGCGGAAGCGGGGTGAGAAGTACCGCTCGGGCAGAGCCGGCTCGAGCTCGGAGCAGGTGATCACTCCCTCGGTCAGCTCGAGAGGAGCCTCTTCCTCTCCAGCGGCCTCCAAGACCCAGAGGGCGTACTGCGAAGCGGCGCGGATGGCACAGAGATACTTCTCGTACCTCGGGTCGGGCTCCGCCAGCCGGTCGAGCGTTTCCTGGTAGCTCCCCTCGAGAAACGTGGTCACGGTCTCCTGCAGCTTGCGCGGGGGGCGACGAGCCGCACGGGCCAACCCTTCGATCGCCTCTGCCAGCTCTTTCTCGAAATCCGCGAGCTGCCGTTCGCGCGCGTCGTCCTTGCGCTCGCCGATTTCTTCCAGCTGCCTCTCGAGGTCTCTCACCCGCTGCCCGAGCTGCGGCGGATAGGGCGCCAGATCGCTGATTCCCCGCAACGCCTTGCGGGCCTCTTTTTCACGATCCTCCAGAGTGCCGAGAGCCGCCGCGGTGGCGGCGTTGCGATCCCCGAGCTCTTCGCGGGCATCGGCGATCAGCGTCTCCAGGGAACGGGTCGCATCGGCGGCCGCGCCCTTCGCTCGCTCCAGGGCGTCCAGGTCGCCGGCCTCGAATCCGGCCGCGGCCTGTGTCCCCGCCGCCTCGAGAGCGGCCAGACCCTGCTGCTGGCGGCTGGCGAAGCTCTTGGTGTCGTTGGCCCAGAGCGCCGCCAGGACCGGCCTCTCGCTCAGGCTGGCGAGCCGACTCGCCACGCGTTGCCCTTCTTCCAGCTGCTCGTCGAGCTCGGCCCGGGCGGCGTCGAGGCGACCGAGAAAGGCTCGACACTCGGCAACCCTCGAACGCAGGTCCGAGAAGAGGTCCGCCTGCCGCTGGACCTTCCCCTGTCGCTCCGATTCCTCGAGCGAGGGAATCGCCTGCCGACAACGGTCCAACTCGGCGAGGGCCACTCCGAGGTAGTAGTGCGGGAAATACCGCCGAGCGGGCAGGAGATGGTTCCGCTCCTCCGCCCTCTCTTCGATCGCGGCGCGAAAGAAGCGAGCGGCGTCGTCCCACCGGCTGCTCTCGATCGCTTCGAGGCCTTGTTTGTGAGACTCCCGGGCGTCGCCATGGGCGGAGATCGCCAGTAGCAGGCCGAGGCTGCAGAGCGCCAGGAATCGGCTCGGGAGGATCGCCGTAGATCTCATTTCCACCACCCGGTGTCCTTGAAGTACTCCAGGGCGCTCGGCGCCGGAAAGCTGACTCGACACTCCACCGGCTCGTAGAGCAAGACGTCCACTTCACATTCCGAGGGCTCCGCGACGTTTTCCTTCGCGACCTGGATCCGGTACAAACCGGGCTCCAGGGAGAGCGAGGTCGGTGTTTGCACCACTTCGGGGAGGTCCAGCAGATAACCGTCGCGATTGGTGATCTCCACGATCTCGCCCCAGGGCACCGCGTCGACGAGCACCTGTCCCATGGGAGGCGGCGCGGCGGCGAGATCGGCGGGAGTCTCGATCCGCGGCTTCGGCGGCTCGGGAATCGCCGCCTCTTCGGGCTCTTCCGTTGAGCCGCCACCGACCAGAAACCAACCGATGGCGACCACTGCCAGCAATGCAACCAAGCCACCGCTCACGAGCATCCAGACCGGCGGTCCGCTCCTGGGCGCGCGGTGGCGGGTCGGAGGGGCGGCCACCGCCTCGCGGCTGAGGGTACGCTCCTCCGGTGCCCGCTCGGCCGGCGCTTCCGCGCCGGGGCCGCCGAGAGTCGCGTCGGCCAGGTTCGAGGGCTTCTTCGGCGCTTCGTCTGCGACGTCCTGCTGGGAACGAATGGTCTCCAGCTGGGCCATGGCTTCCTGGAGATTGCCCTTGGCCACGAGCTGGCTGATCTCGTGGGCGCTGGTCACGAGGTCAGCGGGCCTCTCGGAATCCGGAGCCGGCACCACCGGCGGCCGGCCCGGAGCCGACGGAGATTTCTGCGGCGGCCCGGCCTTCTCGGGCGCCTTCGGGGCCGGCGCGGCCTTCCCCATCGGCATCGTCGGGATCTCGGGATCGACCGATCCCGGCGACGGCTTCGCCTTCGGGGCTTCGGCAACCGGCGGAGCCGGTGGTGGCCCGGCGGGTACCGGCGGCCCGGCCTCCGGTCGTTTCGACGCGCCGACAGGAGCCTTCGGGGGGACCCCCGCCGCCCCGCTCTTCGGTTCGCCAGTCGGTGCTGCCGATGGCGCCGACGGGCCGGGCGCTGCAGGCGGCGCCTTGGAGGCCGGAGGCGGAGCCGGTGGCGTTTTCGACGCCGGAGGTGTGGCTCGAGAAGACTTCGACGCCGGAGGCACGGCTCCCGCCGAGGCCGCCTTGCCGAGGGTCACCGTCGGAAGCTCGCTTCCTGGCGGAGATGGGGTCGCCCGAGATGGGGACGACCGAGGAGTGGCCGGCGGAGGGGTGGCCGGCGGAGGGGTGACCGGCGGAGGGGTGACCGGCCGAGATGGGGCCGGTCGAGGGGTGGCCCCCTTCGAAGTCGCGGAGCCAGGTGCCTTCGGAGCTTCAGGTGCCTTCGGAGCTGCAAGTGCAGGTGCTGCGGGAGCTTTCGGCGGGGCGGAGGGTTTGCCCGCAGCGGGCCGAGGCGGGGCCGGCGCCACGGGTTTGGCCGCGGGATCGGGAATCGAAACCCTCTGGGTCTTCTGCGGATTCGGCAGAGGCGGCGGGCCGGCTCCTTCCGGGATGGCCTGGATCCTCTGGGTCTTCTGGGGATCCGAGGCTCCACTCGTCGGCGCCGTCGGCCGGGCCGCGGCCGGGCGAGGAGGTGGACCGGCCGGCGCCTTCTTGCCTCCTCCCATGGTCGGCAAGGGCATGGTGGTGGAGATCTGCTCTTCCTCGTCGGGAAGCTGCTGCATGCGCACCGTCTCGTGGGGTCTCGCCACCACGGGTCTGGTGTCGACGGGGTCTCCGGGGCGCCGCCCCAACGTGGCGATCGGCTTGGTGGTCTCGACCTCTTCCACCGGGGAAGCCGCAGGGATCGAAGCCGGCGGCTTCACCGGACCGGCACCGGCCTGCCCGCGAATGGCCTCGAGCTCGGCGAGCGCTTCCGCCACGGATCCGTGTCGCTGATCGGGCTCTTTGGAGAGGCAACGTCGGATCAGGGCTTCCAGGGCCGGCGGACACTCCGGCCAGACCGACAGAATGTCGACCGGATCCTTGTAGAGGATCTGGTAGACCAGGGCCGAGAGAGTCTTGCCGCGGAACGGCCGCTCGTGGGTGAGGATCTCGAAGGCGAGAACACCCAGGGAAAAGAGATCGACCCGGTGGTCGAGCTCGCCTCCCCGCACCTGCTCCGGCGGCAGGTAGCTCGCCGACTCCACGGTGACCCCTTTCTGGGTCAGCCGGGTCTCGGCGCTGGCGAGGCGAGCGGTGCCGAAATCGAGGATCTTGAGCCCCTGCTCTCCGCGCCGGATGTTGTTGGGGGTCAGATCGCCGTGCCAGATCCCCTGCCGATCGGCGTAGTCGAGGCCCCGGGCGATCATCAACAGGTCGTCGAGCCGGGCGGCGAGAGGCCTTTCCTCTCGGCTCTCCAAGATCTCGCCCAGACTCGGACCCGACACCAGCTCCTGGGCCAGGTACGGCATCGAGCCCACGGTGCCCACGGCCAGGGTGGCGGCGATATTCGGATGTTGCAGCTTGGCGGCAGCCCTTGCCTCGCGCAGAAACCGCTCTCGCAGATCGGAGTCTTCGAGGGCGCAGACCTTGATCGCGACCGGGCGTCCCTGGGGGCCCTCGCGCCCGGAGACCACCGGACCGAAGCTACCTTCTCCCAGGTCTTCGAGAACGTCGTAGGGACCGATTTTCTGGTGTTCGCTCACAGCTCATCCATCATATGACGGCCCCTGGTAGAGGGCCAGCCAGTGAAAAGCCGCCACGACCAGGGAATGCGTGATCCGGCCATCGGCCATCCAGGTCGGGATCTCGACGAGCGGCACGGTGCACACCGCGATGTCCTCTCCTTCGTCGAAACACTGCGTTCCAGCGGGTTCGGCATCGTTCACCAGCCAGGTCGAGCAGGTATTGTCCTGGATCGCCGGGTTGGGATGCACGGTTCCGAGCAGAATCGGCTCGCTACCTCGGTAGCCGGTCTCTTCTTCGAGCTCGCGGGCGGCACCGACGCCGTGCTCCTCCCCCGGCTCGACCAGGCCGCCAGGGATCTCGAACGTGATGTCGTCGATCCCGTGGCGGTACTGCTCCACCAGCACCACTTCTCGGGCCGGCGTGAGCGCGATCACGTTGACCCAGGGAGCAATGCGCAGAACCTTGTAGCTGCCGACCCGCTCGGTGCGCGGCGAGCGCCGCTCGATCTCCTGGAACGAGAAGACGCCGCGATCGTCCAGAGCCCCTTCCCGCAGGGTCGGCCAGCGCTTGATGCGTCCGGAAGGCGCCATTGCGGATCCGCCGTGCTCAGCCCGGGGCCGGGGCGTCGATGCCCATCCAGCAGTTGTAGGTGCTCAGCTCGGGGTGTCCGCCGGCCTTCGCATAGACGAAGAGCTGCATGCGGTAGGCCGTGAGGAAACGCAGGCAGAGGCTGACCAGCACCGGACCGAGGATCCCCTCTTCGCCCCAGGGCAGGGTCACCCGCCGGTTCCCGAGGTCTTCGTCGGAGAGCCCTGCGACGATCTTCCGGCACTCCTCCAGCTGCGCCTCCATGCGCTCGGGAAACTCCGCGGCGGCCATGGTCGAGGCCTTCTCGACCCTCGCACCCATGGCGTCCCAGGTGCCGTGGACCAGCGAGTCCATGGGCCCCGCGGCGGCGTAGGTCAAGTACCGCAAGAGCTCGAGGCTGGTCCTCATGCCGTCTACGGGTCGGTATTCCAGCTGGTCGTCATCGATCTTTCCGTGCAGGTGGATACACAACCTGGTCTCGGTGGCGATGGCGTCCAGAAAGTCGTCTCTAGAGAACATTCTCCACTCCTCGAGATCCGCCTTTGCAAAGGGGCCGGAGCCGTCCGCCCCTTGCAAGACGGCCCCTCATGCCTTAACGTCGGGCGGCTATGGAAACTCGCGACAATCTACCATGGTTTGCAAAGCTCCACTGGCAGATCCTGATCGCCATGCTGCTGGGAATTCTCGCCGGCTGGATCGGCGGAGCGGACTTCGTTCCGAAGGTCTCCTGGCTGGGTACCCTGTTCGTCAAGCTGCTGCGGATGGTCATCGTCCCCTTGGTTCTGACCTCCATCGTCTCCGGCGTGGCATCGGTCGGCGGCAGGGGCGGTATCGGGCGGCTCTTCGGCAAGACCTTCGGGTATTACGTGCTGTCGAGCGCCCTGGCCGTATTCGTCGGCCTGATCCTGGTGAACCTGATCCGCCCGGGGGATGGAGCGCAGTTTACGAGCATCGAGCCCACCGAGCTGCCGGAGCTCTCGACGCCGAGCTCTCCACTCGAGCTGCTGATGGATGTCGTGCCGCGCAATGTGGTGGAAGCCGCGGCCAAGCCCGACATGCTGGCGCTGATCTTCTTCTGCATCCTGCTCGGCCTGTCGATCGCGAGCCTTCCGGAGCAGCACCGCAAGCCGCTCACGAGCTTTTTCGATGCCGCCTTCCAGGCGATGATGAAGATGACCGGCGCCATCATCCGCTTCGCGCCGATCGGGGTCTTCGGCCTGATCACCCGAGTGGTCGGTGAGTCGGGCTTCGAAGCCTTCAAGGCGCTGGGTCTCTACATGATCACCATCGCCTCCGGGCTGTCGATCCACCTTCTGGTGGTCCTTCCCCTGCTGCTGATCTTCCTCGGTGGCATCAAACCCTCGATCCACTACCGCAACATGGCCGAGCCCATTGCCATGGCCTTCTCCACCAGCTCTTCGGGCGCGACCCTGCCGGTGACCCTGCGGGCGGTGGAAGAGAAGGTCGGCGTGTCGAACCGGGTCTCCTCGTTCGTGCTGCCGATGGGCGCCACCATCAACATGGACGGCACCGCTCTCTACGAATG
>CAZMEL010000023.1:0-45016 GCA_964565225.1 uncultured Thermoanaerobaculia bacterium
GACGAAACCGAGGCCGTGAGCCCCGCAGAGCCGAACGCCACCCCACCG
Organism: uncultured Thermoanaerobaculia bacterium; assembly: GCA_964565225.1. Lineage (GTDB taxonomy): Bacteria > Acidobacteriota > Thermoanaerobaculia > Multivoradales > J023 > CAZMEL01. The sequence goes on from CAZMEL010000023.1 coordinate 49, forward strand.
GCCTCGGATCCCGAGACCGACGAAGCCGAATCGGGAGGTGGCACCAGCGCCACCGCAGACGAGCCCGGAGCCGAAGGGGGCGACCGGGACCTCGACCTGGAACGCCTGGTCGAAGATGGCCTCGCGGAGCAGGAGGAGCTCCTGCAGAAGCGTCTCGAAGAAGAGTACGAAGCGAGACGGCGGCAGCTGCAGGAGGAGATCTCCCGTACCCAGCAGAGCTTCCAGGAGGAAGAGTCCGGGGAGGCGGCCTCCGAGCCGCCACCCGACGGCCGCCGCTGAGCTACCTTTCGGCCACGGCCAACTCTGGCGAACCCACCTCGCCGCGGCACTCGAAAACGCGGGAAGTGGTTTGACTCCAACAAGAAGGCGCGAATACCCTTCACTCTTGTCAGGCCCCGACAAGCCGAGTATCCTCATCTGCCTCGGGGTCAGGCGGAACCAGGGCTCGAGCCCCGGTTCGGGCTCCGGCGGGGAGCCGCCCCGAAGCACACCGTTTTTGGAGGAAGACATGAGCCTGACGGAACAGCAACGCCAGCACTACGAGACCACTCTCGCAATGGCGAAGCAGGAGATCAACGATCTCGATCGCCAGATCGAAGAGGAGCTCGCCAAGGTCAAGGATCGCCTGGCGGAGCTCCAGAGCGGCAAGAAATCCGCTCGAGCTCTCTATGACGCCGCTTGTATGCGTCTCGGTGTACCCAACGAGCTCGAGGAAGAAGAAGACGACGAGGGCTGAGCTACTCGCCCCTCGAGCTGCGAAAGGAAGGATCGCCGTGCCCTGGTTCAAGAAGACCAAGAAGCCCAAACCGGTTCGCGCCGACCGGTCTCGGAGCACCGTTCCGGAAGGACTGTGGGTCCGTTGCGACGGCTGCAAGGAGATCGTCTACTCCAAAGAGCTCAAGCGGAGCCTGAGCATCTGTCCAAAGTGTGGCTTTCACTTTCGGATCGGTGCCGACGAGAGGATCCGGCTTCTGCTGGACGAGCCCTCGGACGATCTCTTCGCCGAGATCTCGCCCACGGACGCGCTCGGCTTCAAAGATACGAAGGCTTACAAGGAACGGCTGAAGGTCTATCAACGCAAGCTCGGCATCAAAGATGCCGTGTTCGTGCTCGCGGGCCATATCGAAGGGATTCCCGTGGTTCTCGCGGTCATGAACTATCGGTTCATGGGCGGCTCCATGGGATCGGTCGTCGGAGAGAAAATTGCGCTCGCCGCGGAAGAGGCCACTCGCCGGGGCGTTCCCCTGGTCGTGGTTTCAGCATCGGGTGGAGCCCGTATGCAGGAAGGGATCCTCTCCCTGATGCAGATGGCGAAGATCTCCGCCACCCTGGCGCGCCTGCGTCGAGAAGGCCTGCCCTACATCTCGATCCTCACCGACCCGACCACCGGCGGCGTGACGGCTTCGTTCGCAATGCTCGGCGACCTGAATCTCGCGGAGCCCGGAGCCTTGATCGGCTTCGCCGGCCCCCGGGTCATCGAGCAGACCATCCGCCAGAGCCTTCCCGAAGGATTCCAGCGCAGCGAATTCCTGGTCGAGAAGGGTTTCCTCGACATGGTGGTTCGGCGGAGTGAGATGAAGGCCACCGTGGCCCGTTGCCTACGTCACCTCTATCGTCCGTCCGCCGCCTGAGCCCGCTCGCTGCGAGCGGGCCAACGCGCGCCGACGCCGTGCTCGATACCCTGCAGGCGCAGGGTATCCGCCTCGGCCTGGACCAGCCCAGGCGCCTCGGCCGACGCCTCGGATCCCCGCAGACACGGTTCCCCACCGTCCTCGTTGCGGGCACCAACGGTAAGGGCTCGACCGCCAGCCTCCTCGACTCGATAATGCGTGCGGCCGGGTACCGAACCGGCCTCTACACCTCACCCCATCTCGAATCTGTCACCGAACGAGTCGTCGTCGACGGTCGGCCCATCGCCGATCACACCCTCGCGAAAATCCTCGAGCACCTCGCCGAGGTGGCAGCGCGGACTCGGAGCCTCCGTCCGCCGACACCGTTCGAGGCTTTGACCCTCGCCGCTTTTTCGCATTTCGCCACCGAGTCCCTGGATCTCGCGATCATCGAGGTCGGGCTCGGTGGGCGACTCGACGCCACCAATCTCACCGAGCCGATCCTCTCGCTCATCACCTCGATCGACCTCGACCACCAGGATTATCTCGGCACCACCCGCGCTGCGATCGCGCGGGAGAAATGCGGCATCCTCCGCCCGGGCCGGCCGGCTCTCACCTGGGGGGATGGCACCGAGGTGGACGAGGTTCTGTTGCAGGAAGCCCGTCGCCGCGGCGCGAGCCTCTCCCTGGCGCGTGATCTCCATTCCCTGGAGCCCGTGGGAGCTCCCGGCGGTCTTCCCCAGACCCTCCTCTGGCGACGCCCGGGAGACTCCCGAGGCACGCCGCTGGAGCTACACCTGCTGGGCTCGCACCAGCACAACAACCTGGGGCTCGCAGTCGCCGCCGCGGAAGCCCTGCGCTCTCTGGGCTGGAGACATCTCGAATCCCGGGCGATCTCGCAAGGTGTGCGCAATTGCCGCTGGCCAGGGCGGGCCGAATGGGTCTCTCTCGGCTCCGGTGCCGGACACGTGCTGCTCGATGGGGCCCACAACCCGGCCGGGGCCCGTGCCCTGGCTGCGATCTCGAGCCGGCTGGAAACTCCGCCGGATCTCCTGTTCGGTGTCCTCCAAGACAAGGACGCCGACGAGATGCTGGAGCAGCTGGCCCCGACCTGCCGCAGCCTCACCCTGACCCGTCCGCCCGGCCCTCGGGGTCTCGACCCCGCTCGCCTGGGTCGATGGGCCAGGAGTCCGAACGCGGCGGTGGAGCCCGACTGTCACCGAGCCCTGGCTCGGGCTCTCGAACGTATGGGGACATGCCTCGTGATCTGCGGCTCCCTCACCCTCGTGGGAACCCTGCGGCGAGAGCTGCGGCGGCGATTCGGAGCGCCGGCGGCAACCACCCCCGAGCTGGATTGATCAATTGCCGCTCCAGGCCAGAGCCTCGAGCGACGCCGAACGCCGCAGGCCGCGATCGAAGAAAGAGAAGCTGGAAGCCAGCTCGAGCTGACAGCTCTCCCCGTCCGCCAGCTCCGGCAACACGAGCGAGAGCCCGGTTCGGCCGGGTGGGAGCCGCAGGGGTTCCTGCAGACACTCCCCTCGAACCCAAGCTTCCCGTCGCGTGTCCGGCGGCTGGGTGATCTCGAGCAGGTGCTCGGACTCCGGGAGGTAGACCAGCATCCAGAGCTTCGAGCCCGGCGGCAGCGGCCCCGAGACCTCCAGCGTGGCGCGATCGAGAAACCACCGCCGGTGGGTGACCTGGACATCCGTTCCCGCCTCCGGCGGATACCACCCGGAGCCGAACGTCGTCTGCCCGGGAGGCTGCCAGGTCTCGTCGATCCGCACCGTCCCGACCTCGTACCGGCGCTTGTCGCCACGCGAGCCGGGGACTCGAAGACGAAACTTCTGCCCACTCTTCGGGTGATACGCACCCAGCACCAGCCGGTACTCGCCACCGGGCAAGGGCTCGGCGAGCAGGGACTGGTAGAGCGAGAGAGGGTAGCGAATCTCCTCGCCGGGCTTCCAGACCGGCGGCCGGTGGTCGAAGGATCGGACGGTCTTTCCTCCTGCGTCCACGAGGTGGACGAAGACCGTCGGGCAACCGCCGACGATCGGCCAGCGATGAGCTCGGAGCACGATCTCGAGCACGCGGCGTTCTCCCGCTCCCAGGGTCAGCCCGGCCCCTCCCACCTCCAGCTCGGCGATCCGCTGACTGCCGGGAGGGCTGCAGCCCAGCCAGACCTGTGCGAGTCCCACGAGAAGGAGAATCAAGAGCCGCCGCACTGGCCGATCTCCTCTCCCGGTCCTCGGATCCGCTTGCCCTTGCGCAGAAATGGCTCGACCTCGATCCAGCAGACCTCCGCCGGATCGAGACAGTTTGCGCCGAGCCAGTTGCCGAGGAAATCTTCGATCTGCTGTCGCCGCGCCTCGTTCCCCGGCCGGCGGTTGACCTCGAAGAGTCGCCAGCCGGCGGGAAAGTTTCCGTATCGACCGTTGATCGTGGGGATTCCGGTCGACATCGAGGCCCACATGGCGTCTTCGTGGATCTCCCGTTCGGGGTGTCTGTGCAGCGTGCTGACGAAGAACACGCCGCACTCGGGGCCGAGAGCTTTCTCGACCGAGGCGATTCTCCGGGCGTTGACCTCGCGGTCGAAGTGGGGAATCAGGTGCCGGTGCTCCGCCACGGTGGCGGCGAAGAGCAGAGGCACGAGAGCCCAACGCGCCCGCCACGATTGCAGATGCTGGTAGAAGAACGCGAAACCGATGCTCGCCGGAATCAACGAAACCAGGCCGATGCGCCCCGGTACACGGATCGCCGAGGCGCCGGGCAAGTGCTCGTAGAGGATTCGCCAGACACTGAATCCCCCGGGGAGCATCGTGGTCGCCAGGATCGTCAGGCCGACTCCGCCGACGAGGATCGGAACGATCGGATGTTTTCGCCGCAGGGCAAAGCCCCCGAGCACCACACAGAGCGTCACGATCCCGAGGCCGTTGCTATGCGCGCTGCCGCGCAGATAGTCGCCCTGGGAGAGCACTCGGCGGCTCAGCTGAATATCGCCGAAGAGCCAGTTGTCGGCTCCCATGAGAAACCACGACTGCCAGCGGGGAACATTGCGCTCGTGTGAACGCCAGGGTCGCTCGCCCAGAGTCTCCGCGGTCCATCCGTAGTGCTGCACCAGAGGCAACACGACCAGCAACGTCAACCCGGCAGCCGCGAGAAGGGTCCAACGCTCTTCCCGCAGGACCGCCCGGGCTCGGCGACGAAACCCCGGATGAATCAACGCCACCAGGCCGGTCAGACCACCCACAAGGGCCAGGAAGAACGCCGGGTACACGGCCGACCACAGCTGGAGAGCCCAGGAGAGGAAGAAGATCCCGATCCACCACCGCCGGACCGAGGCCGAAGCCCCCTCCACGGGCCACAGAATGCGAGCGAAGGCGAATACCGCGAGGACCAGGAAGAAGCCAGGCACCAGCTGAGGGTGCCCGATGTTGATCATCCGCACACTGCCGAAGGCGAAAAGGTAAGCCGCGGCCGTCGACGGCCAGCGGCCGAGCTCGAGCACCCTCCGAGACAGCGCGTAGAAGGCCAGGAAGTTCAGCCCGAAGACTCCGACCAACCACAGCTGGAACGATGTGACGGGACCGATTCCCAACCATCGCCAGGGCGAGTAGAGGGGCAGGAGCGTCACCATCGTGTCGGTGAACGCCGCGACATTCCGAGCCGGGTAGAAGATCGGCGGATCCCAGAGCTCTCGATGGTCGGGATCGAGAGAGAGGTAGCGGTGGGCGTGCTCCAGTGTCCAGTGCACCAGGCGGGTGTCGCCGAGATCACCGGGAACCTCCCGGAGCCCGCTCACGAACATGGGCTGGAGAGCGAGAAAGAGCCCGAGGCAGAAGACCGCCCAGGGCACGGCTCGGGCAACGGCTTCCTTCCACGAAACCAAACGTCCTGCCTCCCTATCGGCCAGCCAGAGACACCGAGACCTCCGACCTCTTGTCAGGCCATGTCGGGGTAGAGGGGAAAGCGCTCGCAGAGGCTTTCCACCCGCCGCCGGACGTCCTGCAGGCCCACGGAGTCGCCGGCCTTCTCGAGGGCCTCGCCGATGAGGTCGGCAACTTCGACCATGGCCGGTTCGTCCATCCCGCGGCTGGTGAGAGCCGGGGTTCCGAGCCGGACTCCGGAGGCGACCAGGGGCGGATTGGGATCGAAGGGGATCGTGTTCTTGTTGACCGTGATCCCGGCTTCTCCCAGGGCTTCTTCGGCGTCTTTGCCGGTCAGGCCCGCGGAGCCGACGTCGACCAGGCAGATGTGGTTGTCGGTACCGCCGGAAACGATTCGCAAGCCACGCTCGATCAACCGGTCCGACAACCGCCGAGCGTTGACCACGATCTGCTTCTGGTAGCCGACGAATGTATCTTCCATCGCTTCGTGGAAGGCCACCGCCTTGGCAGCGATGATGTGCATCAGGGGGCCACCCTGGATTCCCGGGAAGAGGGCCCGGTTGATCATCTTGATATGTGCCTTGCGAGTGAGGATCAGGCCGCCTCGCGGGCCGCGGAGGGTCTTGTGGGTGGTGGTGGTCACGAAATCGCAGTGGGGCACCGGGGAGGGATGGACCCCCGCCGCCACCAGACCCGCGATATGGGCGATATCCGCCAGCAGGTAGGCGCCGACACCATCGGCGATCCGGCGGAACCGCTCGAAATCGATCACCCGGCTGTAGGCGCTGGCACCACAGACGATCAGCTTCGGTTTCTGTTCCTGCGCGAGGCGCTCGATCTCGTCGTAGTCGAGGCGCTCGGTCTCGCGATCGACCCCGTAGCTGACGACATTGAAATCCCGACCCGAATACGAGAGAGGGTGCCCATGGGTCAGGTGCCCGCCGCAGGACAGATCCATACCCATCAACTTGTCCCCGGGCTCGAGCACAGCGAAATACACCGCCATGTTCGCCGAGGTACCCGAGTGGGGTTGCACGTTGGCTCGCTCGGCACCGAAGATCTGCATCGCCCTCTTCTGGGCGAGCTTCTCGACCGTGTCGGCCACCTCACAACCGCCATAGTACCGGCGTCCCGGGTACCCCTCGGCGTATTTGTTGGTCAGCACGCTACCCGCGGCTTCGAGCACTGCCGGCGAGACGAAGTTCTCCGAGGCGATCAGCTCGAGGCCTTCGGCCTGGCGTTTCCTTTCGGCGACCACCGCCTCGTAGATCTCCGGATCGGTATCCCGCAGGAAAGAATAAGTCGGCATCAAAGGCTCCTCAACAGATTCTGGAAGTCTCGAGGCCCTAGCAAGGGCCCCGAAATCGCTCGGCACACTCGTCTTGGCTCGGGTTCTCGGGTCGGCAGCCGGTGGGGGTAGCGCTCGAGGGCTCAGTCCTCTCCGCCTTCGAGCCGATGGATCTTCTCGACCCGCCGACTGTGACGGCCTGCTTCGAAAGGAGTGGTCAGGAAGAGGTCGACGATCTCCTCGGCGACCCCGGTTCCCACGACGCGTGAGCCCAGGGCGGTGACGTTGGCGTCGTTGTGGGCGCGGGCCATACGTGCGGTGTAGAGATCGTTGCATGTGGCGGCTCGAATGCCGCCGTGTTTGTTGGCGGCGATGGCGATGCCGATTCCGGTCCCGCAGACCAGGATCCCCCGCTCGGCCTCGCCCGAGGCCACCGCGGATGCGACTCTCGCGCCAAAGTCGGGGTAGTCGACACTTCGGGTGGAGGAATCGGTTCCCACATCGTCGATCTCGTGACCCTGGGCGCGAAGTCTCTCCACCAGGTGTGCCTTCAGATCGAATCCTGCGTGGTCGGCTCCAATGGCGATTCTCATGCTCTCAGGTCTCCGGGGCGTCTTGAGATCTTCGGTTTCGTCCGGCGAGCCCTTCGGCGAGCCCTCCTCCGAACCTGCCTCCGGAGGAGTCGGGCCCTCGGAAGGAGCTGGTGGGGGTTTCGCCGGTCTCTTCGAGCTGTCTTTCTGTCGGTTCGAGGCCTGCTTCGTCCACGCGCCGGTCTCGTCCTGGTGGCGCTGCTCGAGTCGCTTCCGCCGCCGATGCCGGCGGCGTCTGAGCTCGCGATTTCGTTCCCTCATGGCCCACCTCTTCGGTTTCACCTCGCCCGAGCTCCGCAGACCGTCGGGCTCCACCGATGTGGCGAGGCAACGATGAAGATGCGCGTGAGAGGCAGCTTGTCGAACCGGCTCGCCCCTGTCAAGAGACGGGGCGAAGGGCCGCGCTGCACGAGCCGCTCAGAGGGGAATGTTGCCGTGTTTCTTCGGCGGCAGACTCGATCGCTTGCCGTCCAGCTGGCGCAGCGCCCGGATCAGGTGGGCTCGGGTCTTGCGAGGCTCGATGATGGCGTCGATGAATCCACGCTCCGCGGCCACATAGGGATTGGAGAACTTGTCACGGTACTCCTGAACGAACCCGGCACGCTTCTCGGCGGCCGCCTCTTCGCTTCCCGCCGCCGCCAGCTCGCGGCGGTACAGGATGTTCACCGCACCCTCGGGACCCATGACCGCGATCTCCGCCGACGGATAGGCAAAGTTGGCGTCGGTCCGCAAGTGTTTGCTCGCCATCACGCAATAGGCCCCCCCATAGGCTTTGCGGGTGATCACCGTGATCTTGGGAACCGTAGCTTCGGCGAAGGCAAAGAGCAGCTTGGCACCATGTTTGATGATGCCGCCGAACTCCTGCTGGGTGCCGGGCAGGAAACCGGGGACGTCTTCGAAAGTGATCAGCGGAATGTTGAACGCATCGCAGAAGCGAACGAAGCGAGCGCCTTTGATCGAAGCGTCGATGTCGAGCACACCCGCCAGGTAGGCCGGCTGGTTGGCTACCACGCCGACACTGCGATTGCCCAGACGGGCGAATCCCACCACGATGTTCTTGGCAAAATCTCCCTGCACCTCGAGAAAACGGCCATCGTCGACCACCGTGCCGATGAGCTTCTTGATGTCGTAGGGTTTGTCCGGGTCGTCGGGCACCAGGTGGTCGAGACTGTCGTCCTCCCGGGCGGGATCGTCCTCGCTCGTGCCCATCGGTGGATCGTCGAGGTTGTTGCTGGGAAGAAAAGAGAGCAGCTCGCGAATGGAGAGCAGACAGGCGGCATCGTCGGCGGCCGTAAAGTGGCAGACCCCGCTGCGGGCCGAGTGGGTTCGCGCGCCGCCCAGCTCCTCCTTGGTCACATCTTCATGGGTGACGGTCTTGATCACGTCGGGGCCGGTGATGAACATGTAGCTGGTCTGCTCGACCATGAAAATGAAGTCCGTGATGGCCGGCGAGTAGACCGCGCCTCCGGCACAGGGACCGAGAATGGCGCTGATCTGGGGTACCACACCCGAGGCCAGAGTGTTGCGCAGGAAGATATCGGCGTACCCTCCCAGGGAAGCCACACCCTCCTGGATCCGCGCCCCCCCGGAGTCGTTGAGACCGATCAACGGCGCGCCATTCTCCACCGCGAGATCCATCACCTTGCAGATCTTCCGCGCGTTGGTCTCGGAGAGAGAGCCGCCGAACACCGTGAAGTCCTGGGCGAAGACATAGACCAGCCGCCCTTCCACGGTGCCATGCCCACAGACCACTCCATCTCCCGGAATCTTCTGCTTCTCCATCCGGAAATCCGTGCAACGATGGGTGACCAGAGCGTCCATCTCCACGAAGGAGCTCGGATCCAGCAGCAGGTCGACCCGCTCGCGGGCGGTGAGCTTTCCCGCGTCGTGCTGGCGCTTGATTCGCTCCGGGCCGCCTCCTTCTCGGGCCACGCGCAACCTCTTCTCGAGCTCGCTCAGTCGATCGTCTTCGATAGTCTCCGTGCTCTGGCTCATCGCGTTGATTCCTCGAGTTGGGGTTGGCGGCAATTGAAACGGCCTCTTTGCCTATCACAACCGGGGAGCAGGCCTCAATCTCCGAGGCTATGAAAGCCGGTCGCCGAGCCGGTCGACAGGCGTCTTCTCGAGCGGCTATGTAGTTTTTCGAGGCATGGAATTAGAATGGGCGTTCGGGCACTCGCCCCACCCAGGACTCTTACTTCTCCTTTGTCAGATTTCGATCTCCGGGCCAGTAAGAGTCGGCGTTCCTGGAGTCTGGTCGAGCGGGTCAACGAGAACGATGTCGAAGAAGCCTTCAGGACACAGCTCCAAGAGAGAATTCGCAGCCCTCCGCAGCAGATGTGACCCTTCGAGACCTGGCGGAAGGAATGCCGGCTCGAGCTCCAGAATCTGAAAAGTAGATTTTCGTGCCATTTTCCCATCTCGACAGCTCGGGCATCGCCCGGACTCTCTCTCAGATCGCCGACGAGGTCACCGATTCCGCCGACGCGTTCTTCGAACGCCAGGAAGAGATCATGCTGCCGGCGGGCGGCACCGCACCGGGCCTCCGCGTGTGGCGAGAAGAAGGGCTCGCCGTGCGCCTCGGTCGCGGCGACCAGTCCTGGATGGCGACTCGCGACGAGATCAGCCCGGAGGCCTTTCGCGATGCCGTGCGGCGGGCCGGCCGGGCGCTTCCACGGGCACCCTATCCCGACCCGAGGCTCGATGTCTTGCCCTGGCAGAAGGCCCCGGAAGCTCCCGATCTGCTCGAATTCCCCTCCCGGCTCCAGGGAGCGCTGCGCTCCCGGGGAGTGCACTTCACCGCCGAGCCCACTCTCCGGCGGCACCGGCGCTGGGTACGGCTGATCGGTACGCGGGTCTCGTCGGGCACCGAATCCGAGCATTTCTTCAGTCTCGAGATCCACATGCCCTGGGGGAAATTCGGCGCTCTCCTCCCGAGCCTCGATCAGCCCACGGCCGACCGCACCGCCCAGAGTCTCATCCGCCTGTTTCAGGCGCGGGACTGCGATCCTCCCCCGAGCCGGCGCCAGACCTGTGTGCTGGGGGCCGGCGCCACGGCGGTTTTTCTGCACGAAGCGGTTGCCCACGCCCTGGAAGCCGACACCCTGGCCCTCGGAGGGCACCCCGAAGCAGCGATCGGAGTCTCGATGGGTAGCTCCCACCTCAATGTCTTCGACGACCCGGGGAGTGGCCCACGAGGAGTGCGGCGCCAGGCCGACGACGAAGGATTTCCGGTCAGCCGCCGCTGTTTGCTGCGAGCCGGTGTGGTCGAACAGCCGATCTGTGACCGCGCCTGGGCCCGGCGCTCGGATCTCCTCACCGCCGGTGCCGGGCGACGGGGGCATCGGCGCTCCCCTCCCGCCCCGCGCTCGACCCACCTCGCCCTCGCCGGCAGCGACTCCTCCCTGCAAGATCTACTCGCTGGCGCCGAAGGTGGGCTCTACCTGCCGGAGGCCGAGCGCGGTTTGCTCGACCCTCTTTCCGGAGCCTTCACGTTGCGCTTTCCCTACGGCCGCCGCATCCAACACGGAGTGCCCGGCGAGCCCGTGGGGCCCTGCTCCATATCGGGCCGGGTGGTCGATCTCCTGGAGCGGGTGAACGGAGTCGGGCGCGAGGTTCAGGCGGCCGGCGCCGGCTGGTGTGCCAAGGGAGGCCTCAAGCTACCGGTTTGGGCAACGGTTCCCGAAATTCGACTCGAAAACGTGGAGATCCGCGGATGACCCTGGAGCCGGCCGCTGCCGAGACGCTCGAATCCCTGGCCGGGCTGGGGTGGGAAGAAGCCGAGGTCTTCGCCAAACGTGGGCGGTCTCGGAGCTTTCAGGTCGCCGCCGGCCAGGAGACCTCGACCCTGCGGCAGGAGGAGGGTTGGGCGGCCCGCGCCGGGGATCGCCGACGCTCTTTTTTCTTCGGCTCCACCGGCTCGCCCGACCCCGGGGCTTCCTGGCCCGAGGGCGACGGTCATGGCCTGCGGCTCCCCTCCGCTCGCCCGATTCCCCGCTGGACGCCGCCCTCCTCCCTCGACTCACCACTGATCGCCGAGGGCGAAGCGCGGGGCCTCTTCGAAGCTCTTGCCCGGGCGCTCGACACCGAGTTGCCCGGAGCGAGGGTTCTCCAGGGCCATCTCGAAGACGGATCGAGCGAGTCGTGGCTCCTCAGCACCCGCGACATCGCCGCCACGATGCGACAACGCGCGGCGACCCTCTACGTGGAGGCCGCCCAGATGCGCCCCACTCCCCGGCGGGTTTCCATGACCCTGCTGGAGAGAGACGCCCGACGCTTCAACCCTCCGGCGATCGCCCGCCGCCTGGCGGATCATCTGCTCATCACTCATCGAGGCTCGGCGCCGCGGCGAGACCGAGGAGAGTTCCTACTCGCTCCAGAGGTCGTGATCGACCTGCTGGCGGCCCTATCCTTCCTGTGGGTCGGGCCCCGCGCTGCCGAGGCCGCCGCCGAGCTGGAAGATCGCCGGGGCCGCCTGGCGAGCTCCGCCTTTACTCTGGTCGACGACGGCCGCCTGCCCGGAGGCCTGATGGAGGCACCGGTGGACGGCGAAGGGCAACCCACCCGCCGGGTGGCGCTGGTCGGCGAGGGCTCGTACCAGCAGCCGCTCCTGGCCTGGTGGCAGACACCCTCGAGCCCGCAGCAGCTCTCCGGCTGCAGCCTGCGAGCCAGCTGGAGAGATCTCCCCACCCCCGGCCCGACCCACCTCTACCTCGAGCCCGACGACTCGACCTCCGTGGTCCGACTGCTCGAGAATCTGCGGCGGGGTTATTACCTGCTGGCGACCGAGGGCGGGGTGAAGATCGAGAGAGGCCGGCTCGGCGTGCCGGTACGGGGATTCGCCATCGACAACGGTCGGCCCACGGGTTCGGTGACGGGCGCCTGGCTCACGGCCTCCATTCCAACGTTCCTGACCGGTATCCTCGCGGCTGCCCGGGACCTGAGCTTCCAGATGCGAGGCAGTGGAATCTGGGGCGCACCGACGCTCCTCGTCCGGGGCCTCGAATTGCGGCATCGGCCAGGGCCCGGGAAGCCACTGAGCGAATAGGAGAACCAGCCGAATGCAATTGGGAATCCTCGGGCTGCCAAAGGTAGGGAAGACGACGCTGTTCAACACCCTCACCGCGTCGCAACAAGAGACCGACAAGTTCACCGCCTCGAAGAAGACCCATGTGGCGATGGCCAGAGTGCCCGATCCGCGCCTGGTCCGGCTGCGAGACCTCTTCGACCCCAAGAAGTTCACGCCGGCCACCGTCGAATACGTCGATATTCCGGGGATCCAGAAAGGCGAGGGCAAAGAGAGCCTCGATCTGGCCCAGCTGCGGACGGTCGACGCGCTCGTGCACGTCGTGCGGGCCTTCGACGACCCGGAGATCCTGCATGCCGAGGGCTCCGTGAACCCCGCCCGAGATCTCGAAACCGTGGATCTGGAGCTGGTTCTGGCCGACTACGAGCTGGTGGAGCGCCGGCTCGAGCGTCTGGCCAAGTCGGCCAAGGCCGGCGCCAGCCGGGAAGAAGAGCACGAGAGAAAGCTGCTCGCCGAGGTGATCCTTCCGGCTCTCGAGAACGAGACTCCGCTGCGGGAGATCGTGCTCGCCCCCGACGACGAGAAACGGCTCCGGGGATTCCAGTTCCTCTCCGCCAAACCCATGCTCCAGGTCATCAATGTCTCCGAGGATCGGGTGGCCGACAGCTCTCCCGGAGAATTCGGGGTCTCGGCCTCCGAGCATACCGCCTGCCTGGTGGTGAGCGCGCCGATCGAGGACGAGATCGCCCAGCTCGGCGCTGAAGAGCAGGCGGAGTTCCTTTCCGACCTGGGGCTGGAGGAACCGAGTGTCGACCGGGTGCTGCGGGCGAGCTTCGAGCTACTCGGGCTGGCGGCGTTCTTCACCGTGGGCGAAGACGAGGTCCGCGCCTGGACCATTCGCCAGGGCACCAACGCTCGCGACGCCGCCGGAGCCATTCACAGCGATATCGCCCGGGGTTTCATCCGCGCCGAGGTCGTTTTCTGGGAAGACCTTCTACGCGTAAAGACCCTGGCCGCGGCTCGCGACCAGGGTCTTCTACGACTGGAAGGAAAAGAGTACGTAATGAAGGATGGCGACGTCGCTCACTTCCGCTTCAACGTCTGAGCCTCGCTACTTACCGCGACTGCGGACTCAGGGGCCGGTTCGCGGGCTCGGGGCTGCGCTCCCAGCAATCTCCATGGGCCCGGCTCCGAGCTCCGGATCCTCGAAGCGGATCTCGAGCCGGCCGGTGCTTCCGAGAGCCGGTCGGTACTTGGCGCCGCGGGAGGAGCGAGAGCGATCGGAGCTTCGCGATGGAGTCCCGACCACGTCTCCCGGCTGCCGCCGGCCGGTGCTGGGGGTAGCCGTCGCTGAGCGGCGGCTGGAGGACGGGGTCCCGACCGTCGCCGCACGCCCGGAACCGGCCGGAGCCGCCCCCTCGACCCGCACCAGAGTCTTGCCGCCTGCGGAACCGCTCGCCGTACGCCCCGACTCGGAGCTACGGCGGTTGGAGCCCCGGGTGTCACCCACCGGCACGTCGCCCGATCCACCGTCCTGCAATCGCCCGGGAGTACCGGTGGCCGAGCCACGGCCCGCACCGGTCGCGGCACCGGAACCCTCCGAGTCGACGTCTTCTGCACCCGGAGCCGATTCCGCGACCGCGCCGGAGGGATCCTCTCCGTCCAGCACCTGCAACATGAGACTGGCGATCCGGTCGGGATCGTCATAGAGCCTGGGCACCCTCGATTCGATGCTCCCCTGGGCCCCTTCGGTATACCTGGCCGAGAGCAACAGGGCTTCGGTCGCCATTCGATTGTCGATGACCTGGGGATTGGTAGAGGCGAAGGACAGAGTCGGGTCGAGGGCGAAGGCCCGGGCGTAGCGCTCCAGGGCATCCGATCGCTTGCCATTGGCCTCGGCGATCACCCCGAGCTGATAGTGCGCCCAGCCGTGGTCCGGTTTGATCTCGAGCAGTCGCTCGAACTCACTCTTCGCCTCGTCTTCCCGCTCGGATTGCTGCAGCAGGAGGCCGAGATTGAATCGCGTCGACGCATTGTCCGGCGCCAGGTCCAGCGAGTGGCGGTACGCCTGCTCGGCGCCGTCGCGATCGTTCGCCAGAGCCAGGAGGTTCCCCAGATCATTGTAGGCACGAGCATCGCCGGGATGGCTGGCCACCATTTCCCTCTGGGCCTCCACCGCTTTGTTCAAATTGGGCAACGGCTGACCGGAGGCCGTCAGAAACCCGAGTGACGAGAGAGCCACCAGGCTCTTGATCCATTTCTTCAACTTGATCTCCTTCGCCCGGTCCCCGAGAGACCGAACAGGTGCTCTTTCGAAACTTTCATCGCGAGCGTACGGGTTTGGCCTTGAGACGCAACTTTCCGTCCTGCACCGCGACACGAAACTGGATTTCCGAACAGCCGGTCTTGGCGCGGATCGCATCCGCCTGCCGGCCGAGATAACTGCGAAACTTGTCGAAGCTCATGCTCGGACTGGGCAATCCGCCGTAGAGCGCTTTGGTCCCTTCGGCGTCGAGCTCGCGGCCGAACACGATGCCCTGCATCGGATCGAGCCGCCGCTCCGCCGTAGAGCTGGCGTGCGCCGCACGACGGGCCTCTTCACGGCCTCGCAAACGCTTACCGAAGAGGTCGAGCTGACTGTTGAACTTCGCCTCCAGGGAGGAGAGTCGAAACTTGATCGCGGCTCCCTTGTGGCTCACCGAGCGCATCTTTCGAAACTCGCTCTGGATCTTTTCTCGAAGCTCGTCGGGAGGTATCGGCAGATCGCCGACCAGGAAACGCTGCCCCTGGATCCGGAACTGCTGGACCATCCGGGCCAGGGCTTGCAGGTCCTTTTCCTGCCGCTTGGGATCGGGCCCTTCCTGCGTTCCTTTTTGGGCTTCGCCCGTTCGCTGATTCATAACGCTCTTCATGTCCGCTACTGCTTTTCGCCTCGTTCCAATAGATTCCGCCCCGACCCGCTCTACCGAGTCTCGAGCCCCTGCCGGCGACGCAGAGAAGAATCGCCTACAATGGCGGGAAGCAGAAACTCGAAGCTCGTCGGTCGATCACGACTTTCGGCAGACACGGGCCTGCCTTCGGGCGTATCAAAGGATTATACGGAAGCCGCCGGATCCGGGTCCAAGCCCGAGTCCGCCTTTGTGTTCTTCGCCGCAACCGCAAACGGGCACTTCTCGCATGCAGCCGCAAGACAAGGGCCATATCCTGATCACCGAAGATCGCGACTCCCTGCGTCGTCTGATGCAGAGGGCGCTCGAAGGTGAGTCCTATCGGGTCACCACCTGCCGGGACGTGGCGGAATCCCGGACCGCGCTACGCCGCGAACGGCTCGATCTCGTGCTCACCGACCTGATGCTGCCCGACGGTACCGGTCTCGAGGTCTTGACCGCCAGCCGCGAGAGCCAGCCCGACGCACCGGTGGTGGTGCTCACCGCCTTCGGCACTGTCACCAAGGCGGTCGAGGCGATGAAACGGGGAGCCACGGATTTCCTGGAGAAACCCGTCGAGCTCGACGACCTTCTCTCCCTGGTCGAGGGTCTCCTCGGCGAAGGCGGGGAGACGCCGGTTTTCCAGGCTCCGGGGGCGCCGGCCATCGTCGGCCGCCACCCGAAGATCACCGCTTCGCTGCGCCTTCTGCGGAAGGTGGCTCCCATGGAGAGCACGGTGCTGATCACCGGGGAGAGCGGCACCGGCAAGGAGCTCTTCGCTCGCTCCGTGCACGGCCTCTCGCCGCGCAAGGACGGCCCTTTCGTGGCCGTGAACTGCGCCGCCATCCCCGTTTCGCTGATGGAGAACGAGCTCTTCGGTCACGAGAAAGGTGCGTTCACCGGTGCGACGAAACGCCAGGCCGGGCGATTCGAGCTGGCGCGGGGCGGCACTCTCTTTCTCGACGAGATCGGCGAGCTCGATCCCGGGGTGCAGGGCAAGGTCTTGCGAGTTCTGGAGGAGCGGATCTTCGAACGGGTCGGCGGTGGCAGACCTCTCAAAGCCGATGTGCGGATCGTGGCGGCGACCAACCGCGACCTCCAGGCCATGAGCCGCGCCGGAACCTTTCGCCAGGATCTCTACTATCGCCTCGACGTCTTCCCCATCGAGCTGCCTCCGCTACGGGATCGCGCCAGCGACATTCCCCATCTCGCCCGCCACCTCACCCAGAATATCGCCCAGCGCCTCGGCGTTCCCACCCCACAGGCCGACGAGGAAACCCTGGAGCTGCTGGCGCGCCAGGAGTGGCCGGGCAACGTCCGTCAGCTGGCCAATCTCCTCGAACGAGCCGTCATCCTCGCCGACGATGGCCGCCTCGACGTCGCAGAGCTGCAGACTCTGCTCGAGCCCGGCCGGGAGCGGACCGTGCCGACGAGTGACGACCCAGGGGAGACCGAGTGGCCCGAAAGAGAGCGGCTGAAGGATGTCCTGCGGCGCACCGACGGCGACAAGAAGGCGGCCGCTGAGGCCCTGAAAATGAGTTACCGGACCCTGCAACGCAAGATCCGGCAACACGATCTCGAAGGTTTTCCCAAGTACCGAGACTGATCCGGCCCCGGACCGGCCTCGATCGCTCGAGGCCTGGCCCGGAGGGGTAGCCGACCCACTTCGTAGAGCGGGCCGGCCGCAGCTCGTCTACTGCTGCTCTTTCCAGTCCGCCGGGTACACGGCGATGGGAATCGGAGCGTAGACGTTGACCCCGGTGGAGTTTCGCAGCGCCGCGATGAGAATCTCGTACGCGTCGTTGAAGCGACTGCCCCGCGGATAGCTCTCCATGACCACCTTCTGGACCTCGTTGCGCAGCTTGGCATCCACCAGGTCGTCGATGGTCGCGCCTGCACCTCCATGGACCGGGGCGTTCTTCGATCCCTTGCGGTCGACGAACGGTGCGGTCGTGAACTCGCCGATCTTGTGATAGCGATCGCGGGACTTCAGGGCGCCGCTGGTCTCTCCACCACCGTCTTCGATCGGACCGTCACCGATCACGGTGCCGTCGATCTCGGGGTCCGAGGCCTGCGGGTCGCCGGAGAGGCGGGCCACGGGATTGGCGTTGCGCGCCAGCACCACGAAGCTCCGGGTGATGCCCGTTCGGGCACAGACCACCGGCTCCTCCTCGGTGTCGTCGTCATCGTCGTCGTCGTCATCGTCGTCGCCTTCTTCCTCTCCGTCCGGATCCTCGGGAATGAAGGCGATGGGCTGGAACTGCGAGAAGATCAACACACCCGACACCAGGAACGGCTCCGCGGTCATGCGGAAATTCCTGGGAAGGGTCATGACCCAACCCGGCCGTAGCGCCGTGGCCGGATCTCCATCGCCATCGAAGGGAGAGCTGAGGAAATCGATGCTGTTGTCGACTTCGTCGGTACCATCGATCACCGGCGGGTCTTCGTCGAACGCGATCGTCTCGAGGCACGCTGCGGTGATCGGCAGACGCTCGGTGCAAAGCCCCGTGGTCGGGTCGTCCGCGCTGAGGCTCTCGTCGACGATCACGTAGAAACGGCCTTCGAGATCGGTCTGCTGCCAGAGATCCTCACGGTCTCCGGTGCCCAACGCCAGCCCGTACTGATTGATCTCGGGAATGAAGAAGGTAGTGGGTGGGTAGTAGAACGGAATGCCGGCCTCGCTCCGGAGGATCGGGAACGGCTTCCACTTGTCTTCGTCGATCCGGTCGACCAAGATCGGCTGGCCCGGCCCCGGGTCGGGCACCAGACGACGCCGGACGTTGACCGAGACGATGCTCGGCAGCTCGGCCTGGAGATCCACCTTGTAGAGGGTGCCGGCGGTGGTGCCGATGTAGATCCGGTCGAAGATCCCGTCGCGATCGACATCGAGCACGGCCGGGTCGGACGGAACCGCCCCGTCGAGCTCCCGCTTGTAGATCGCGTGCCCCGTCTCCATGTCGACCATGTAGAGGAACTTGCCGCGTTGCGGAATCTCTTTGTTCACGGGATCGAGGCCGCCACCGAAGATGGCCACGTGTTTGGTGGTGGGGTTGCCGTCTTCGAACACCGCCACCTGGCCGATCACCGGACGCGACCAGGTGTCGCCCAGGTCTCGCTGGCCGTTGCCCGGATTGTTCGGGTTTCCCGAATCCTCCTCGTCGAGGAAGGCTCCCGAGCCGGGCAGCCGGTCGACGAAGGTCCACAGCTCCATGGGGAACGGATACTCACAGGAGACGAACTCGTCTCCCAGATCCGAGGGCACCGCCTGGCGCCCGTCGGTGCTGTATCGAAGGTTCAGGCAGGAGGGCAGGTCTTCGGTGCCGCTCTGGAGGGCGGAGTTGACCGGTACGAAGTCGAAGGTCTGCCCCGCGATCTGGACCTCCTTGTCGATGATGTCGGGCCGGGTGACGTCGAGAGCGAAATAGCCGCTCACGAAATCGGAGACTCCATCCGCGAGCTCGAACTTGTCGCCCGCTTCTCGCAGACCCGCCATGACGACGCTGCGCCATTCCCGATCCGCGGGCTCGGCGTCGTCCAGGGCGTGGACCGGATCGATGAACACATCGGCCAGGGCCAGGTTGCCGTCGACACTGAAGACATGCCGTTGCTCGTTGACCTGGTCCCGGAGCACCGGCATGGTCAGACGCGGCATGTAGGAGAAGAGCTCCCGCCCGGTTCCGTCGGTGAAGACTTCCACCTGCTCGGTGCGGGTGTCGCTCACGCCAAGCTCCCGAACGGCGCGGGTTCCCACGTCGAAGAAGTGCAGTTGCCCGTCGTTCGTCGCGGTCATGAGCATCAACCGGCGCCAGACATTCTCTTCGGTGAAGGCACGGTAGCCGCGGTCTTGATCGGGAGCACAGTTGTTGGGCTCGGACTTGATGCGACCGCACAGGTCGTTGGAGAAGTAGGTCAGGTTGCTCGGGCCCGAGGTGACCACCGGGTTGGCGTGGAAAACATCACCGAGCACATAGGCCGTGCGCGGGTCCTCGTCCAGGTCGAGCTCTTTCTCTTTCAGAACGTCCACCATCACGTCGACGATCTCTTCCTCGATGTCGTCGGCCGTGACCAGTGGCGGAATGGGCACGTATTTGTCGAAGTAGTACTCGGCCATCACGTCGGGCTCGACCAACACATCGCCGAGATCCTCGAGAATACCCAGGTCGGTACCGAGGGCGCCGCGGTAGGGCTGCCGGAACAGGTACAGCGGGTTGGGCACTTGACCACTCAGGTTCTCCTGGCCGTAGAGCACCCGCCGCTCGTTCACTCCACTACCCATGCCCAGGCCGGGAGTGGTGGGCAGCAGTAGATCCGGCACCTGCTCCAGCAGCTTCTCTCCGAGGTCGAAGAGATGACACGCAGCCTGCACGGAGGCCGAGCACTTCCGCGAGGTATCGGGCCGACCGTCACGCAGCGGCAGCGGCTTGCGGAACATGTCGACCTGCCCCGGCCAGATGGCCGATCTCGGCAGCGGAATGAAGCTCGACAGAAGAATCTTGTCGGCGGCGCTGCTCTGGATCGCAGGAATCGACGCCGAGGCGAAGGACCGCTGCTCGGCTCGGATCTGCTGCAGGATGTCCTCGAGCGCGGCAACCAGCTCGTCCTTGTTGCGCGGCAGGATCGGCTCGTTGGTACCACCTCGCTGGGCAATACAGCCCAGGTTGCTCGAGTTGTCGTCGAGACCGAAGCCGACGACGTAGGTGCGGACCCCTTCGTCGCGCAGCAGGCCCGCAGCGTCACAGGGGTCACCACCACACGTCTCGTTGCCATCGGTCAGGAACAAAACGTACTTCTGGCGGCAGGCCCAGTCGAGATCTCGCTGGGCTGCGACTCCGCTCCAGCCACCTTCCTCGTCCGTATTGTCGAGGCCGGCGTACCAGATCCGGAAATCGCGGAGCGAGGCACCGATCGGGGTCGAGCCGAAGGCCATGTACGGCCGTTCGTCTTCGTCCTTGAGGCGTAGTCGGCGGTTGTTCTGGTCGTTGGGGTCGGAGGAAGAAAGGTACTCCTCCTGCCAGTAGACCGCGGTTCGGAAGTCCGGCTGGACGCCACCGCTGACCAGGTTCGGAGCCAGGCGGTCCAGGATCATTTCCTTGTTGGTGGCCGTCCAGTCGAGCGGCACGAAATCGCCGATATCGAACCAGTCGACCCGAGGCAGGGCATTGCCTTCGGCGTCCGTGATCGAGTCGCCCCGCGGGTCGAGGGTGGTGGGCCATTTGAAAGTGTAGTCCCACCAGGTGTCGTCGTTGGCGAAGCCGATCGACGCATCCACATTGGCATCGGAGTCGTCGTTCGGCTCGAGGCCGTTGCAGGTGTTGCTGGCGTTGACGGTGCGGTCGTTGTCGAAGAAACCGCCGGCGCGCATCGGGAACCGCTCGAGATCGAGATCCCAGGCGCCGTAGTCACTCACCAGATCGAGGTAGATCGTCGCCGTCTCGGTAGTCCCGCCGCTGCAATTCGCGGAGGTGCAATTGGTGCGCTCGATGCTCACCGGAATCACCGGATCGCCATACCGGTACGCCGTGCCGTCGTTCTTCAGCACTCGGCGGTAGACCGTACGGTAGATGGTGTCGTCGCGGCGCAGCCAGACCGTCGTATCCTGATCTCCGACCAGGCCGAGCTTAGGAATGCGGCGGTAGCGCTGCATCTCCCAGGGGTTGTCCCAGTCGGCGGGCTCGCTGAAGAAGCAGCCCACGTGCCCGGCATCACCCTCGGCGTCGAGGTTGCCGTCGGCATCGAACTTGCCCGGGTAGTTGTCGAAGGAGGCGCAGTCCCATCCGTCGCCGTCGCCGTCGTCACTGTCGTAGGGTGCGCCGTTGCCGAGCACGAAGGTATCCCCGGTATCGGGGAACGGGCGAGGGCTGGTGTCCCAGAAGAAGTCCTGGGGTGTGTCTTCCGGGAAATCGGGCGTCGGCTTGTGCTCCCGCACCCGATAGAGCCAGTGTTTGGCCATCAGGCGAACGTTGTCCTGCTCGTAGGAGCCGATTCCGAAGTGGATGTCGTCGGTGCTGTCGATCACCTCGTACAGAGCCTGCTTCGCCTGGTAGAACTTCGAGCGCGGATCGTCGGCGTTGAGCTCGGAGTAACAGTCTCCCTGCGGACACAGGGACTGCTGGCAGCGGTAGCCCTCGCGGATGCAGGTGAGGCCCGTCGTCGGCTCCACGTAGGAGACGAAACGAACGGAGTCGACCACCACGTAGCCGACAGTGTCGTCGGTACGGATCAACACGTTGCCGGCGGTCCCCGCCTCGAAGTCGTAGGTGCCCACGAAGTTGTACTTGAACCCGTCCGGCTCGTCGACGAAGTCGGGGATCGAGCGGGTCTGATTGAGCTTCACCGTGTCGGTGCCACCGGCGTGAGTCACGTCGACCGGAACGTTGCTGGCCCGGTCCTCGTTCGACGACCAGTGCAGGTAGACGTGGTACGTGCCCGGCTTCACGATGTCGGGGGTGAAGCGCACACTTTTGGTGCCCTGGCCCGTGCGGTCGTTGTGGATATTGTTCGAACCGACCCAGGGCTCGATGCCGCCGACCAGCCAATCGCCGGTGATCGTGACGCCGTCCGAATCGGTGTTGTCGATGATGATCTCTTCGATCTCCGGCGGATTGTCGCCGTCGATGTCGAGTGCGTATTCGACACAGCCGAAGTCGGGGCAGATCCGCGCACACTCGTCTTCGGCCAGAGTGCACTCCTGGGTACAGGTGCCGTCCCAGGGGTCGGCATCGCAGGAGTAGTCGTCGATCGTGCCGTTGCCGTCCTTGTCCACGGGGCGACAGGCCGCATCGGCCTCGTTGCACACCGGGGTCCAGTGCATCGACCCGGAGGTATCCAGGACGATGAAGATATAGGGAGACCCTGACGAATCACGCAGAAGGTCTCGATCGTCCGCCATGGCGGCACCACCGAGAGCAAGTGATAGCAGCAGGGCAGCTGTGACTGGCGTTTTCCAAAACATCACTGAGCTCCTTGGATCCTCGATTCATCCTCCCGGTTGGCGTATCTGCCCTCGGTGCTCCCGAATCGAGCCTCGACAGAGACTCGGTCCGCGAAAGACCGTGGGCCACCGACTCCGGTATCCCTCGAAAAATCCACCCGCCACAATTCCCGGATTCGACCTGTCCGGAGAGAGAGTTTCGCCTGCGACATTCTATGAAGCCTCCATTACGGTGAACATTGTGGCGGGCATTGCGAAATAGCAATAACCCAACAAGTTGGGCAATTTACGGTTCCGATCTCTTTGTGTCATCTGGTCTTACCTCCCCGAGACCTTCTGACCAGGAATCCCGAGAGGAGATCCTGGGAAGGTGGCCGACGGGACCACGGCGTGTCGGACAGAGGCTCTCATCGGCCCTCTCCAGGCTCCGCCGCCGGCTCGTCTCCGTTCTCGGGCTCCGGCTTGACCGTGAAGCTTCCGGACTGCACTTCGAAGCGAGGCTCGTGGAAGAGAGTGAAGATGCCCGGCAAGAGGGCGCGGAAAGTCGTGCTCTTGCCCGGCACCAGACCGGTGGAACGCATGAAGGCCGTGGTGTCGACCACCGGCGCTCCGGTCTCGTCGACCACGATGACCTTCACACTGATGTTCGCTGCCAGCTCGCGACCCTGGTTCTTCACGGTGCCGACGATCTCCAGACCATCGCCGCTGGAGCTGTCGCGACTGGTCCAGGAGACCAGCTCGACAGAACCCGAGCTCGTCACCGGAGCCGCGTCGCGACCTTCCGGCTCTTGCTCCCGATCGACGCCGGCTGGCTCGGCCGCCGCCCGGATGTTCTTGTTGTTGAAGACCTTGGTCGCCTTGGGCCGCTCCTGGGGCCGGGAGCCCTCGGTGGCCTCGGGTTGCGCGGGAGCCTCGCTCTCGGCAGTGGCCGCGGCGCTGGCATCGAGATCCACCTCGGACTTTCGAATCGTCGACAGGGTTCCATTGGCCAGGGTGAACACTACCTGGTTGCCCTTGACCTTCCATGGTCCCTTGGTCTCGATCCGGGCTCCATCGACCGTGACCAGCCAGTCGCCGGCCGCCGAGCTCCAGGAGCCCACCGAGAGAACAAGCGCCAGTGCGAGGACTCGTGTCGTCAACTTACTTCTCCTTCCAATCCGCCGGATACACGGCCACCGGGATGGTGGCGTAGACGTTCACTCCGGTGGAGTTGCGCAAGGCAGCGACACCGACCCGGAACGCCTCGTTGAACCGGCTTCCCCGCGGGAAGTTGCTGATGATCGCCTCCTGCACACCCGACTGGATGTCTTCGTTGATCAGGTCGGAGATCGTCGTGCCGTCTCCTTCGGTCGGCAGGTTCTTGGTCGACCGCTCGATGAAGGGAGAGGTCGTGAACTCACCGATCCGATGGTACCGGTCGCGGGCCTTCAGGGCGCCCTGCGTGGGCCCTCCGGAATCTTCACCGCCATCGTCTCCGATTACCGTACCATCGATGTCCGGATCGCTGGATCCCTGGTTGCTGCCCGAGAGCCGGGCCACCGGATTGGCGTTCTGGGCCAGGACCACGAACGAACGGGTGATACCGGTCCGGGCACAGACCACGTCTGCATCGTCTCCGGAGCTGGAGCTAGAGCTGGAGCTGCTCGAGCTGCTGCTCGAATCGTCGGCGTCGGGCACGAAGGCGATGGGCTGAAACATCGAGAAGATCAACACTCCCGACACCAGGAAGGGTTCGTTGGTCAGGCGATGCTGCTCCGGGAACGTCATGCTCCAACCCCGAGCATTGTCGTCGACCGGATCGACCAGGTAGTCGATCGACTGGTCGACCTCGCCGGCATCGTTCACGGGCGGATCGGCGTTCCAGGCGATCTGCTCGAGGCACGACTCGGTGAGCGGAAGCGTGCGCTTGCACACCGGCTCTTCCAGCGGCAGATCGGGATCGGGCTCTACGAAGACGTAGAAACGACCCGGCTTGTCGGTCGGTACCCAGAGGTCTTCCCGGTCACCCGTTCCCAGCGCCAGGCCGTATTGGTTCAGCTGCGGGATGAAGAAGGTGGTCGGCGGGAAGTAGATCGGATACCGGTCGGCCGTCCGGAAGATCTCCACCGGCTCCCAGGCGGCCGGGTCGACCCGGGGCTCGACGACCGCGCTCCCCACGTAACCGACAGCGTCGTCACTGATCCGATAGTCCACCAGGTCGGGAATTCCGTCCAGATCGACCCGGTACAGAGTGCCAGCGGTGGTTCCGATGTAGAGACGGTCGTAGATCCCGTCGCGGTTCGTATCGAGCACGGCCGCGTCCGAGGGCACGGAGCCGTCGAGCTGGCGTTTGTAGATCGCCTTGCCGGTCTCGGTATCGACCATGTAGAGCCAGTCGCCACGTTGGGGATTGTCCTTCGAGTCGGGATCCATACCACCACCGAAGATGGCCACGTGTTTGGTGACCGCTTCTCCGAGGTCCGGATCGTAGACCGCGACCTGCCCCACCACCGGACGCGACCAGGTCGCCCCGAGGTCGTGGGCTCCGTTGCCGTCCTCGTCGATGAGGTATCCGTTGAGCGTGTCGGTGAACGACCAGAGCTCGGCCGGGAAGGGATAACGACAAGAAATGTAGTCGTCGTTCCCGGAGCCGCTGCCCTCCACGTTCTGCGTGCCGCTCTGGTAGTCGAAGCTGAGGCAGGACGGCAGGTCCGTGGTCTCCGCCACCAGGCTGCGGTTCACCGGCAGGTAGTCCTCGTCGTCGGAGACACCCGGGATCTCGGTACCCGGCACTCGCAGGATGTCGGGCTGGGTGATGTCGAGGGCGAAGTAGCCACTCACGAAGTCGTCGATCACGACATCGGACTCGTAGGTGTCGCCACCTTCTCGCAACCCGGCCAGCAGGAGGGTCCGCCACTCCCGCTCGTCACCCTGGGGCCCTTCGTTGCCGTGCTCGGGGTCTACGAACACATCGGCCACGGTCATCGAGCCGTCGAGGGAGAAGATGTGCCGGCTGCCGCGGGCCTGCTGCCGCAGGACCGGAAGGGTCAGGCGTGGCATGTAGGAAAAGAGCTCCACCCCTTCACCGTCGGTAAAAACCGGAACGTCCACCGTCTCGTTGTCGCTGATCTCCAGCTCGGCGGTCCGCCGGGTTCCCGCGTCGAAAAAGTGCAGCTGGCCATCGTTGGTCGCGGCAATGAGCATATTGCGACGCCAGGAGTGCTGCTGGGTGAAGGCTCGGTAGCCACGATCTTCGTCTTCGACACAGTTGTTGGGCTCGTGCTGCACCCGGCCGCAGAGATCCTGGGAGAAATACACGAGATTGCCCGGGCCGCCGACCACAAGCGGGTTGGCATGGAAGACGTCACCCAGAATGTACTCGTCACGGTCCTCGGTGGCCGCGGCTCCCAGATCTTTGCGCTTGAGCGTCTCGACCACGACCCCGTTGACCGAGGTGCGCAGCTTGAGGGCGTTCTCTTCACTCGGATCCGAGAAGAAATCGGCCAGTGCCTGCTCGCCGTAGGAGAGCACGATGCCGAGATCCTCCAGGTTGGCGTAGGCGTCGGCATTGCCGCTGCGGACCTGATCTTCGGTCGGCGGACGGAACAGACCGGCTTCGCCGGGAACCGCGTCCGAGATCCGCTCTCGGCCATAGATCACCCGCCGCTCGGTCTTGGACGGGCCGATCCGATAGTCGCCACCCGAGAGATCGCTCAGCGAAGGTGTTTGTGCCAGCAACTCTTCGCCGGCTTCCCAGAGGTGACACCCGGAAGGGCGGTCTTCGTTGCACTCACGCTCGGTGTCGGGCTGCTGCGCCTCGTTCAAGGGCAGTGGCGCCCGGAAGGCGTGGATCTCGCCCGGCCAGAAGGCTTCGCCCGGCAGCGGTACGAAGCTCGAGAGAAAGAGCTTGTCGGAAGCGGAGCTCTGGATTGCCGGGATCGAGGCCGATGCGAAGGTTCGAGTCTCGGCCTTGATGTTCGAGAGGATCTCGCGCAGCGCCTGCACCAGCTCTTCCTTGTTGCGCGGCAGCAGGGGCTCGCCGGTGCCGCCCTTCTCGGCAATACAGCCGAGGTTGCTGACGCTGCTGTCGAGGCCGAAGCCGATCACGTAGGTCCGCACGCCCTCTTTCAGGAGCTCCTCGGCCGCCACGCAAGGATTGCCGTCGCAGGTCTCGTTGCCATCGGTAATGAAGAGCACGAATTTGTCGCGACAGGCCCAATCGATGTCTTTCTCGGAAGCGTAGCCACTCCAACCGGACTTGTCGCCCACGTCGTCGAAGCTACCGAACCACTGGCGGAAGTCATCGAGAGAAGCGGCCAGGGGCGTCTTGCCGATGGGCAACAGCGAGAGCTGGTCGGGATCCCTGGGAGCCAGGCGCCTCTTCGTCGGGCTGAAGGGGTCGCCCTGGTTCGGCGCGGAACCGAAGATGTGCTCGTCCTGCCAGTAGACCGCGGTCCGGAAATCGGGAGTGGCGAACGGGCTGCCGATGGTGTTCGGCGCCAGCCGCTGGCGGATGAGATCGTTGTTCGTCTCCTGCCAGTCGAGGGGAACGAAGTCACCCGTGTCGAGCCAGTCGACGACCACCTCTCCGGCCTCCCCTTCCTGGTCGGGATCGGGGTCGACGATCTTGCGGCGTGGGTCTTCGATCGTCGGCCACTTGGTGTTGAACAGGGGATTCTGGAAAGCATCGTCGTCGGAGTTGTCGACCTCGACAAACGTGTCCGTGTTGCCTTCGAGACCCCGGCAGGTATCGGAGTTGGCGCTCAGGGGGTCGTCGGCATCGGCCATCCGCTGCTGGTGGAAGAAACCGCCGCCGGTCATCGGATACCGCATCAACACGTCGTCCCAGGCTGCATAGTCACTGACCAGCTCGAAGTCGATCTCGCGGGTGAACTGCGCGTTGAAGTCGGCACATGCGACGGTCGAGCAGCGGTCGGCGATCAGCTCGACACGAAGGGTGTCGTCGCCGTAGTCGCCGCTGACGTGGCGGTAGGTCAAACGGTAGACCCGCCCATCGGGAAAACCGGGTGAGGTATCCGCGGAATCGCGATACCAGACCACGGTATCTATATTCCCCGTGCGCCCGAGCTTGGGTAGGCGCCGTGCCCGCTCCATCTCCCATTCGTTGTTCATGTCGGCAGGCTCGCGCGAGAAACAACCCACCAGAGCCGCATCGCCATCGGGATCGATGAAGTTGCCGGCGATATCTTCCTTGCCCGGATACCGGACGGTTCCCGTAATGGGCAGGTCGGGCTGCTCGTAGTTGGCGCAATTCCAACCATCGCCGAGACCATTGCCGTCGTACGGAGCTCCGGCTCCGAAGACGAACTCCGACCCGGGTACCGGGAACAACGGGATCGAGACCGGCAGGAAGTAGTCGAAGATGCTGCCGCTGTCCTCGACCCGGTACAGCCAGTGTTTGGCCTTGAGTCGCAGATCGTTCTGCTCGTAGGTCGCGAAACCGAAATGGACGTCGGTCGCTTCGCCCATCACCTCGTAGAGCGCGTCCTTCGCCTGGAACCACTTGGAGGTGGGATCGTCGCCGTTCAGCTTGGCGTAGCAGTCGCCGTCGGGGCAGAGCTCTTGCTGACACCGGTAACCGGTGCGCACACAGACCGCCGAGTCGGGCCGAATGTGGGCATATAGTCGAACCGCATCGGCCACGACGAATTCACCCTCGGTACCGGTGGTCTGGATGGTGATCGCGGCGGGAATATCCTCGTGGAAGGTCCAGGTGCCGATGTAGGCCCAGCCGTCCTTGCCCTCGGGGATATCGTTCCGCTGGTTGATCGTGATGTTCTGGGTCGCCGCCGTGAAGAGACCGGGACTGGTTTCCTCGGCGTATTTCACCTCGACCGGTACACTCGCATGGCGGAAACGGCCCGTGCGATCCTCGCCGGCATTCCAGAAGGTATAGACAGCGTACTCAGCGGTTTCGGGGATATCCGGAAGGAAGCTGACCGATTTGTTGCCCTTGCCGACGGCGCGGTCGTGCAGGTAGCTGTCGCCCTTCCAATCGGGAAAGGTCGTCGAGGTTCCCCAATCGCCGACCACTTCTACCTCTTTACCGCCGTCTTCCGCGTCGATGACGATCTCATAGGCCCGGGGCGGGTCGCCGCCCCAGTCGTACTCCACACAATCGGTGGTCGGGTCTCCCGGGCAGATCCGCGAGCAGATATCGTCTCCCAGGGTGCACTCGGTGGTGCAACGCATGTCCCAGGGATCGATGTCCAGGCAGGCGTCGGTCTCGGTGCAGGGGGGAGTCCAGTGCATGGAGCCGGAGGAGTCCATGATGACGAACATGTAGGGATTCCCGGCAGCATCACGCAGAAGGTCTCGGTCGTCGGCCAGTACGAAACCAGCGAGGCCGAGCAGCAAAGCGATCGACAGCACCCGCGAGAGGCGCTTCGTGGATAGTCTTGCCGTTGAATTTTGTTTCATTCTCTCGTTCTCCCTGTGATTTCTTGCCGACCAACAAAGGGAAAGGTCAGATAAAAAATAAGAAAAATACAAAAATCTCTCGTAGGTTCGGGCACACGCCCGATTCGATATCGATTCGCCCAGATCAGGCCCGGTCAGGGACCGGTGATGGTCTGGATGTAGTCGTCGTCGTCTTTTTCCGCAGCACAACCCAGAGTGTCGGGCTTGTGGAACGAGTCCCAGAGGGTCTCCGCAGCGTAGCGTTCGATCGGGGTCACGAAGAAGCCCACCGAAAGCCGTTTCTCGGCCTGAATGTTGTCGAACGCATCCGTCAGCGGCGGGCTCCCGGAGGCGACGCTGTCGCAGTCGGGCACTTCGTCGTCCGCTTGCCACGACAATCGCCGGGCCCGGACATCGAAACGGAAGAACATCGACAGGAGCTTCTTGTCGGATCCCTCGTTGGCCCCGGTCATGGGAGCGACATCGAAGGCCACGGGATAGACGTCGGTGAAATCCACGGAGTATCCGAGCACGCGGTTCCCCGGGAGAGTCCAGTCATCGTCTTCGTCCTTGACATTCATGGCGAAGAATTGCCGCCGGGTGTCGCCGTTCAGCACCTTGGTGGTGGCGGTGGCCACGCCGGCCTCCGCCGCGTAGAAGGTCTCCTGGGCGATCTGCTCGTTGGTACCGATCAGCATCTCCGTCTCGGTGACGACCGCCAGGGACAGACCGATGACGGTCAGGAAGACCAGACCCAGCAGCGCGAAGACCAACGCGCTACCTTCCTGGCCGCGGATAAATGTGCGATGAGCTTTCATTGCAGGTTCCTCAGCTCGACGATCGTCTGCAGCCAGCGACGCTGGTACTGTCGCTGCTCCTGTGAGTTGTAGTCGGTTCGAATGAAGTCTTCGATGAAGGTGAGCTCGGGCGCCTGGAAGCGAAGATCCCGAGAGTCCGCCTGGACCACCGTGTTGACCCGCAAGAAGTGGTATTCGATGGCGGGGTCGTACCAGACGTCGATGTTCGCGTTGGGCGGCGAGGCATAGGTCGGATCCTCGGGGCTTCCCGAATGGTCCCCTTGGGCGTTGAACAAGACCTCGTCGACATCGGACCCGTCATCGGTGATCTGGCCGTACTCGGGGGTATCGCCGAAGTCGTCGGCATCGCCGCCGATCGCGAGCTGCAGATCGATGACGTTGTCGGCAACCACGACGGTCTCGATCTCGGTCTCGGTCCCCGGGAGGAAACGTGCCCGCTTCAGCATCTTGCGATTGTCGTCGTCGTTGTCGCTGATGTAGAAGCGATACTCCTCGAGCAACCCGATGGAGCCGATCCGTGACGGGATCTCGACGTCCTTGTCCGGAGACTCTCCGGGTGTCGAAGCGAGCAGAGTGAACCCGCTACCCGTCGCCAACCCAGTACCGCTCATCACGTCGGCATACCGCTCCTCGACCGAATCGCCTCGAACGATCTTCAGCGGGAAGCTCAGGCAGTTGGGATTGGCGTCGTCGTTCAAGGGAAGGCCGGTGTCGGTGCACTTGAACAGGTCGAGCTCGTTCTCGTCGTTCACCGAGGCATGGTCGAAGGCCGCCACCACGTAGGCATTGGGGTTCAGAGTGTCCCGGAGGATGAAGGCCTCGGGTAGCGAGGCGTCGTAGGCGCTCTTGAGACGTGCCGAGAGGATCTCGATTTCCTGGGGAAAGTCCTGGAAGTGTTTTCCGGAAACCCGGATCTTGCCACCGATCGTCATCACCCCCTGGAGGCTCCGGCGGTCGCCTGCGAGGCAGAGCACGATCGGAGAGAGCGGAGCCGCCGGATTGCAACCCACACCGTTGCTGATGACCCTGGGGGGCTCCATGTAATAAATGGGAGTGGTGAAGACCCCCCGCACGATCAACACGTCACTTCCGGCCAGCACGACATCTTCGACCCCGCCGTCGGCGGCCAAGGAGTCGATCTTCCGGCCCTCGGGCACCTCGTTGATCACCTCGAGGGCATAACCGCGGGGGAACATGCCGAAGTCTTTGTACTGCCGAGTGCTGTTGGTCAGCTGTTCCTCGGTCAGCTGGATCCGGCTCAGGGGCAGCCCTCCGAGACCCGCCATCTTGGCGAAGCGAACGATCTCGGACTGGCCGATGCGCTGATTCTGCTGCATAGCCGCCAGCTGGGTCTGCGACCTCGCCAGGCGGCTGGAGCTGTCGAAGACCACCAGCAGACCGACCGTGATCGTGCTGAAGATCAGGAGGGTGATCAAGACCTCGATCAGAGAGAAACCCCGGTCGCGGCCGTTGCAAGAGCTACCCATCGTCGTTCCGCCTCCGCTACTCAGTAGGCTCGAAAGTGCCCCACGGTCAACCGGCGCCCGGTCGCTGCGGGCAAGTTGTCCTGGTTGGGGCGAATCGTCACCCGAAACTCACTCAGATGTACCGAGCTGTCGTCGAGAGTCAGGGGACTGTCGTATTTGTAGGGATGACCCAGGGCACTGAGGGTCGTGCCGTCGGGCTGTACCAGGGGGGTGATGTCGGAAATCGAGTACTTGCGTACCGTGGTCGAACGCTCCCAGACGAAGACACCGTCTCCCGTGTCGTCCGCTTCCCACTGCTCGTCACCGATGTAGGCATTGCGCCCGGTGCTGTCGACCACCAGGTTCCAGAATCTCCGCCCCAGGTTGACCGTCTCCTGCCCTTCCAGATCGTAAGCCGGATGATTGATCGTCCTCTGGTTGGCGGCTTCGATGTCACTTGCAGCGAAGTTGGTCATGTTGCTGGCGCGGCCGCCCGAGAGATTGCTCTGCAGCGCCCGCGTGAAGAGAGGAAGAATGCTCACCGCCACGACCAGCAGCAGGAGAGAGGCGAAGAGAACCTCGAGGAGGGAGTAGCCGGCGGCACCGCCGCCGCGACGGGAGAACCGCCGAACACCCTGGATTCGAAGACCCGGATTGCGAATGGACGTGAAGTAGCTCATTTCACCCTTCCTTCTGGGGTTTCGTTCCCGAAAAACGATCGTCTTCAATACCAGCGCCAGGGCCCTTGCTCGTCCTGGAGAAAGAACCCGGCGGTCTGGTTGGCATAGCGATTGTGCGGATCCACTTCTGCGAAGAACTTCCGAACTCGCGGCTGGCCCCCGAGGGATTCGAAAGAGATCTGCATGATGTTGCCGAAGATATCGGTGATGCAGAACTCGACCGGAGCTCCTGTCACCACGCCGGTGCTGTCGAACTGGATTCCGGCCACGGGAGGGACATCACAGTCGGGCTCGAAGCCCGGAGGAAGGCCGGTATATCCCGTGGAATAGAAACTCACACCGAAGCTGTCCAGATCGAGGGTCTGGCGCTCGTCGGAATCACCGGGGAGGCCGGAGCTGACGCCCTGGATCTCGCCGGTCGTGGTATCGAAATTCACCGTGTACGCGTTCTGATCGCGAACGGCTCGCAGGCGCGCCGACTGCAGGAACCCCACCGACTGGGCAACCGCCTGCTCCACCTTCATTCGCTGGATCTGCCGAAAGAGGCTCGGGATCCCGATGATCAAGAGAATTCCGATCAACGCCACGATAAAGAGGATCTCGAGGAGCGTGATTCCACTCGAGCCGGACAGACGGCGGCGAGGAGCGGAGAATGGAGTTCGCGAATAGGCCATGATTGTATTCCTGACAGCGTGTTTCTAGAGAAGCAAGACGGGTGCCACCTTGCGACGAGTGTACGGTTTCTGCTCTAAGAGCTGATTATAAGGGCTTTAAGGGAAAGCTGCCGAATCGCGAACCGCTCGCAACGAAACCTGGCCGCTACTTTCGGTAACACTTCTGCCACGAGGAATCCACACCGTGGCCCTTGCCCCACCGTTCTCACGATTGGTGAGAGCGATACGCCCGGAATGTAGGAGCACGATTCGGCGGGTCAGGGCCAGCCCCATTCCTACGCCACCGGCGCGGCGGCTGAAGAAGGGGTCGAAGAGCTTTTCCTGGATCTCCTCGGCAATCCCAGGGCCCCGATCTTCCACCGTGAGAACGACATAGTCCTCGTCGGGGCGCAGCCGTACTCGTACCCGCTCCGCGACACCGGTTTCCTTCTGGGCCTCGACGGCATTGCCCAGGAGATTCCGCAAAGCTCGCTCCAGGAGCTGCGGATCGCCGAGGACGGTGAGCTCGGCGGCAGCCGGCTCTCCTTCGATCTCGACCTTCACCGTCGTCTCCCCGAGGGAGGGGTCTCCCGCCGCCCGATGCACCAGGGAACCCAGATCGACTTCCTGGGCCCGGACGCTGCCCGGACGCGCGAAGCTGAGAAAATCCTCCAACACCCTCTGCAGGTGATCACTCTCGTGGCGGATCTCCGCCAGGTACTCACCCACGGCGTCTCCTCGAGGATTCTTCTCGATCAGGCTCAGGTAGCCCCGCTGGGTCGCCAGGCTATTGCGAAGCTCGTGGGCCACACCGGCGCTGAGCTCACCGATCTGGGCGAGACTCTCGACGAGGTTCTTCTCCTGCAGCTCGGCCTTCGCCCGGGTCAGGTCGGCGAAGAGCACCAGGAAGCCACGAACGCTCTGGTCATCGCGACGCAGGAGGTGCGCCGTGACCCCCACGGTGCGGTCGCCGTCCGGCGTGCTCACGGTGCATTCTTCCCTCTGCACCGTCGCACCATCGCGTACCGCGCTCTCGAGCAGACCCACCAGCCCGGGCTGCCCGGCCAGCGCCTCGCCGAGAGGAGCGCCTACCGCCACGGAGCCGATCCCGAGCAGGGCAGCGCCGATGTCGTTCAGGGCCAATACGTGACCGGCGGGATCACAGAGCAGCACGCCGCTCTCGAAGCTCTGCCCGAGGGTTCCTTCGAGGGCTTTCAGCTCGTCGACATCCTTGCGCGCAAGCGACTCCAGTGCTTTCTCGAAGGTCTCCACCAGGAAGACCACCTCGTCCTGGGACTCGGGAATCTGGCCGGCATGCCGAGCCCGCTCGACGAGGCGATCGATCGGCGCGAGGAAACGTCGCAGGTAGAAGAGAACCCAGAGGGTGATGGCGCCGTTGATCACCAGCACCACCGGGGTGAGGACTCTCAAGCCTCGTTCGCGGCTGCGCAGAATCGGCGCCGGAAGATCGACCTGGAGCACCAGGGTTTCGCCGCGGCGACGAAAGGGCACCTCGGCCGACACCCGGTCCTCGTCGACCCCGCCGACGCCGAAGATCCACGTCTTCAATCCCGAGAACGCAATCGGCCGAACGGTTCGAGCCCCTGAGCCCACCAAGATCCGGCCCTCGGTGTCGAGCACGGTGACCGCGCTGGCGGTCGGAAGCTCCTGGCGCAAGGCATCGCCGTCGGGCAGGGGGCCGGAGCCGAGCCGCCCGGCCAGCTGCCGGCCCATCCGCCGAGCTTCCGCCTCGCGGGACTCGAGAAGAAGCTCCATCGTGCTGCGGTATGCGAAGAGTGCAAAAGTCGAGACCACGGCGAGGAGCAGGAGAGCCAGAGGCAGCAGGATCAGGATCTCCTGTCTCGGCCCGATCGCAGAACGACTTCTCCTCGCCATCAGCTCAGCAGCTCGGCCGCAACCCCCAGATAGCGGGAGACCAGGGCGGGGCCATAGAGCAAGGTGCCCACCGCGGCAAATCCGAGGAAGAAGCCGAAGGGCAGCTTCGACTGCAGGCGCATCCGGCCACTCAGCATGAGAGCCGCCCCGACGATCGAGCCCACCAGGGAGCTCAGGAAAAGAGTGATGACCACTCCCTTCCAGCCGAGGAACGCGCCGATCATCGCCAGCATCTTGACGTCCCCCATACCCATGCCCCATATACCCTTGATCAGATACCAACCCCAGGCTACGGCATAGAGAAGCCCACCTCCCAGCAGCACTCCGACCAGGGCTTCGGCCAGAGTGACCTGGGGGATCAGCGGTTGCAACAGGAGCCCCAGGGCGATTCCCGGCAGGGTCAGGACGTCGGGCAGGATGTAGTGCTCGAGGTCGATCATCGCCAGCACCAACATCAAGGAGCAGAAACCCGCCGCGATCACTCCTTCCCAAGAGACTCCGAAGCGGAGGTAGACCCACACGAACATGGCGCCGTTCAAGGCCTCGATCGCCGGGTACTTCCAGGGAATACGCAGCCCACAGCTCCGGCAACGACCCCGCAGGATCAGGTAGCTGAGGACCGGAATGTTGTCGTAGGCCTTGATCGGCGTACGGCAACGTGGACAGCGGGAACGCGGGAATACGGTCGAGAGCCTTCGCGGCAGACGGTAGATGACGACGTTGAGGTAGCTGCCGAGGACCAGGCCCACGGCTCCGATGTAGATCAGAAGGACGACTTGAGGCGACACGGGATCCCTCGGTCTGGAGAGAGGTCGAGAATCGAGCGGCTCACTAGAAGATAGCACTGCGGCTGCTCCGGCGGTAGCTCGTGTCCGGAGCCCAGAACGAGCAAAGGCGCCCCGGAGGGCGCCTTTGCAAGACGATCGCTCAAAACGTTCGAATCAGGTTCCACCGCCCGGCCAGCGGACGAAGTAGCCGTCGGCCCAGATGATGTCCTGGTCGTAGTCGGTAGCGACGAACGGCTCGACGGTCCAGGACTGGGTGCAGTTGGTACCAACCGAGCCATTCCGGGCGCCAGAGCAGATGATGAGGGTCGAGGAATCGAGCAGATTGTTGGCACGACCGAAGCTGAGGTCGTACTTCCAACCATCCTGCTGCGGCACTTCCTGCATGTAGAAGAATGTGCTCGTCGGATGCAGATAGGTGAACACCTGCACGTAGTTCACATCCGCAAAGGTACTGGCGTTGTAGGTCTTGTTCGCACCGGCCGAAGCAGCGCCCACCTGGTCGGTGAGCCAGGACATCCACGCCGTACCCGTGTTGCGGACGTCGGCGACGGTTCTCTTCTGCTTGGCTTTCTGCAGGGCGTCGAGCAGGTTGGGGATCAGGATCGCGGCGATAATTCCGATAATCGCAACCACGATCAGCAGCTCGATCAGGGTAAAACCCTTCTGCCGATTACGTTTGAACATCTAGCTTCCTCCTTGCTACCTGGTTGTGCCTGGTCTTCACGGTTCATTCCATGAGCACCGGCTATACTGCAAGTTGTGTGCCTAAAGCTCCAAGTGCCTGATTTCAAGGCCCGTCGAGCCGCTGCACAGACGAAACAGCTCTTGCGAGTGACGATTCGTGGTAGTCGCGGACGCCACGGCCGACATTTTTTGTCGGCTCTTGGTCCCTACCGGATCGCGCCCTACATCACCAGACGCTCGACCAATCCCCGATACAGCTCGACACCTTCGAGAAAAGCAGGAACCGGAATCCTTTCATTGGCCCCTTTCATCTTCACGGCATCGGTCGACAGGATCAGGAAAGGTGAGAATCCGTAGGACGCGACCCCCGCGCGGCGGAAGAACCGAGCATCGGTCGCGCTCCAGGGAACGAAGAGAGCTCCGTGGGGCGTTTCGGGCATCTGCTCGGCCATATAGCTCTCGAGCGCCACGAACACTTCGTGGTCCCGCGGGCTGGGCATTGCCCCTTCGAGCTGAAGGTCGACGGTATGAGAATATCCGAAAAGGCCATCCGGGAGAAGCTCCATCCACGCTTCCTCGAACGAGACATCGGGCAGGATGTGCAGAATGAGACGCATCTGAAACTCGTTCGGCGCCGTTTGCACCACCGGAAACGCCACGATTTCGTTGCGCAGCATCGCCTGGATTCGCAAGGGAAGGCGGTCCAAAAAGGAGGAGCCCAGTATCGAATCCGGGTCTTGCAGCATCTCTCGGACCTCGGGAAGCTCTCGCGAAGGACCGTAGATCTTCAGCAGCTCGGCGATCTCCGGCGATGGATGACGCATCGGGCCCATCGGATCGGCGACGATCGCACCCCGAAGCTCCTCGAGACGCTCTCGGCTCTCGTCGCAGACCCACACGTCGACGAAGTACTTCTGTCCGGTTTCGGTGCCCCAGAACTTCACCTCTTCGAGACTGAGCGCCTCGACGGCGCCACCTTCCGTCAAGACCGTATCGAATCTCTCTACCCAGCCCGGATGCTCCCGGAGCCAACGCTGGGTGCCGAGCCGGCTGTCCCGCTCCTCGTCGCCGGTGGCCAGAAAGATCAAGCTCCGCTGCGGCTTGGTACCGAGCTTCTGGATCTCCAACATGGAAACCAGCTGGGCGATGGCGAGGCTCTTCATATCGAACGCCCCACGTCCGATCACGAAGGGTGAGTCCACGATTCCGCCGAAAGGTGGATACCGCCACTGCTCATTCGGCCGGATCGGCTCCACGTCGATATGATTGTGGAGCACCAGAGCCCCTGGCTCCTCTCCCTCGATGACCGCCCAGAGATTGGCGTTGCGATCTCCCACTCGTTCGAGAAACACGGGGATTCCTGCAGCTTCGAGCTGTCGTGCCAGAAACTCGGCTCCCGGGATCTCGTTGCCCTGGGGAAAACTGGTGTCGATCTGCAAGTATTCTTGCAGTAGCTGAACGTGCTCGTTGGCCTCGAAGTCCTCGTCGTGCCACGAGCTGTCGATTCCATGCTCGCCAGCGTCTCGAATGAACAAGAAAGCACCCACAACCAGGCACAAGGGCCCGAGGTAGAGCGCGGCTCTCGCCAGCCCCTTGTGCTTCTGGATCAGTGGCTTCTTCAACATGGGGGCGCGATGATAGCATCGCCTACGAGCACCGAACCCCATGAGCAAGCCTAGCGGCGAGACCGCCGCTCTCCTCCACAAGTTTTCGATCGCACTGGCACTCTCGGCCTGTCTCGCTTACCTCGGAAGCGAGATCTTTCTCTTCTCGCGGCTCGGGCTTCCCCTCGACGACGGCTGGATCCACATGCAGTTCGCCCGCCAGGCGAGCCTCGGCGAAGGCCTCGCCTTCAACCCGGGCTTGTTGGTGACGGGCTCGACCTCTACGCTCTGGACGTCCCTCCTCACCCTGGGATTCCTCCTTCCCGTCTCTCCTCTCGCCTGGGCCAAGCTTCTCGGTATCGGCGGATTCCTGGCGACGGTGATCGCCTGCGACCGCCTGGCGGCTCACCTCGGGGCCCGAGGTCTGGGCCGAAGCCTGGCGTCGCTCTGGGTCGCCTCCACTCACTGGTTGGTGTGGTCGGCGCTCTCGGGCATGGAGATCATCCTGTTCAGTGCCCTGAGCCTGTGGGGATTGTCGAAGCACCTCGAAGAACGGCGGGAGCCGAGACTCCTACCCTGGAGCCTCGTGCTCTTCGCCCTGGCCGCCCTGGCCCGCCCGGAGGGGTACCTCCTGCTCCTGCTGGCGCTCGCCGACCGCTTCCTTCCCG
The DNA here is from genome assembly GCA_964565225.1 of uncultured Thermoanaerobaculia bacterium. GTDB lineage: Bacteria > Acidobacteriota > Thermoanaerobaculia > Multivoradales > J023 > CAZMEL01. Next base: position 37,961 of record CAZMEL010000023.1, read on the forward strand.
GCCCCGGAGTCTCGCCGACCGAGCTGACTTTCGATCGCTCGGCGATGTCGCGACGTTTCGTCCATGGCCTGGCCGGTGCCCTGGTGTTGGTTCTACCGGTCTTGATCTTTCACCGGTGGATCGGCGACTCCTGGGTGCCGACGACGTTTTCTGTCAAGGCTTCGGCGCCGGCCGGGATTCTTCCCGACGGCCGCTACCTCCGCACCGCGATCGGGATCTTCTTCGACGCCCAACCCTTCGCCCTCCTGCTGGCCGGCGCCGGTGGCATTCGAATTCTCTCGGGATTCACCAGCGGGGTGCACCGAAGCCTGCTGCCACTCACCTGGCCGGTGGGGCTCGTTCTCGCCTATGCCTCTCTTTCCAGCGGTATCGGACCACCGGTGGTCGGAAACTTCGGGCGATACTTCTTCCCTCTATTTCCAGTGCTCGCCGTGCTCGCCGCGGTGGGAATCGGTTCGCTGCTCGATCGCTTGCAGGCACTCCGGCTCGCCGGAAGATCCCTTCGGCTGGGCTGGCTGCTGACCGCCCTGCTGTTGCTGCCACAGCTGCTGGATCTCGCCCAGGGGCCGCTGCGCTACACCCAGACCATCGCCAATGTCGAGGACAGCGATGTCCGGGCCGCTCTCTGGCTGCGAGATCGCCTGGACCCCGAAGCCCTGCTCGCGGTCCAGGACATCGGAGCCCTCAAATACCATCTCCCGAATCGGGTGCTGGATCTCGCCGGGATCGTCACTCCCGAGATCGTCCCGATCTTGCGGGCCGACGACGGCGAGTACTGGGAGCGGCGTCTTCTGCGTTTTCTCGAGGAACGCCGCCCCGACTACCTGGTGGTCTTTCCCGGTTCCTACCCGATGCTCACCGAGCGGACCGACGGATTTCGCCGGGTCGCAAGCTTCCCGGTCGAGAGCAACGTCACCATGGCCGGAGACGAGCTGGCGATCTTCGCGACCCCTTGGAATCAGTACCCCCTGGTCTCGATCGACCCTTGAAACCAGGCGTTCCCCGTAGGGTCGGCCGGCACCGGGCGTCGACCAGCCAGGAGTGTTACAGTCCGGCTCGACCATGGAGACCCCACCCACGAACCGGCTCGGGGCCCTCGGGCCCATCGCCCTGGGCTTACTCTTTCTCCTCGCCCTGGCAGCGATCGGGCGAGAGCTCCTCGACCAGGATCTCTTCGATTTCGGCCGCTCGATCAATGCTCCTCCGCCGGGGTTCGGGCGCTTCCTCGGCCTCTGGACGGCCTTCGGCAGCATCGCCGCTTTCTTCTTCGCCTGGGGCCTGGTGCGATGGGTGAGCCTCGGAGACCGGAGCCGGCGGCTCGCGGAGATCTGGCAGGCGGGCCCGGACCACAAATGGCTGTTCTACGGCGCGGTTTTCGCGTTCCTGATCCCTTCGGTCCTGCGCACCTGGTTGCTGGGGAACACTCCCCTTACCGACGACGAATCGGCCTACCGGCTGATGGCGGAGCTGATCGCATCGGGCCGTCTCCATGGCGAATCCCATCCCCTCAAGCTCTTCTTCGACAACCGCTTCTTGATCAACGACGGCAAGCTCTACGCGCACTACTTCATCGGCTGGCCTGCTCTGCTCGCCCCCGGCGTGTGGCTCGGGATCACGGGTTTCATGAACGCCCTCTACACCGCCCTCGCCGTGCCGCCACTATTCTGGAGCTTGCAGCGGTTGGCCGGCCCCGCCTGGGCCCGAGCGGGAATGCTCCTCTACCTGGCCTCGCCCATGTTGATGCTGACCGGTGCCACGGAAACGGCACATCCGAGCTGCTTCACGGCCCTCGCCTGGCTCTTCTGGGCGGTGATGCGCACCGGCGACGACGACGCCTCACTGCGTCACCACGCCCTGGCAGCAGGGGCCATGAGCGTGGCCTTCTTCATTCGCCCCACCTCGGCGCTCGGCGTGGGTCTGCCGCTGTTGGTCTGGTGGCTGCGAGGGGTGCTCCGAGGTCATGCCCTCGGATCCGGCGCGCGCGCTCCTCGCCGTCTGGCGCCCCTTGCCGCCTTCGCCCTGCCGGCCCTCGTCCTGGCCGGGGCGTTCTTCGCGGTCAACCAGGCCCAGACCGGCGATCCCTTCACCGTGGCCTATCAGCGGGCGTTCACCTATGCGGAGGAGAACCAGTTCCGCTTTTCCCTGTGGACCGAGGAGGCCGCGGGAGGCAACTTCTCCGAGCTCGAGCTAGTGAGCTGGAAGCGTTCCCTGGCGGTGGCCGGAGCGGCCCTCTGGCGGCTCAACGTCTCCCTTTTCGGCTGGCCCCTGTCGCTGCTCTTTCTCCCCTTCGCCGGCGCGGGCCGGCTACGCGCCACGTTGCGCTGGTGCCTGGCGAGCTACTTCCTGGTGCACATCGCCACCCAGAACGTGGGGATCGACACCTTCGCCCCCATGCACTATTACGAGCTGGCTCTGCCCTGCCTGCTGTTGACGGCCATGGGCCTCGAGCGCCTCACCACCGCGGCACGGATTCTCGACGGAAGACTCGGCGCGGCGGACACCGGCAACCTCTCGTGGCGCTGGAGCCCGGCACCTGCAGCCCTGGCCATCGCCCTGGTGGCCGCTTCCGCCGCCGGCTACCTGCCGATCCGCTTCGGCGCCATCTGGCGGGTGGCGGAGAACATCGCCATGCCGTTCGAGGAGCTCGAGAAAAGGGGAATCGAACGCGGGGTCATCTTCGCCCCGGAACCCTTCGTATATTACTGCGAGCACCCTCCCACCCGCGGCTGGGTCTTCGTGCGTCCCAACAATGATCCCGACCTGGAGAACGACATTCTCTGGGTCAACCACCTGAGCATCGAAAAGGACAAGCTCCTGATGGAATTTTTCCCCGACCGCAAGGGGTATGTGATGGCCTGGGACAGCAGCTGCAAGGTCTTCTACTTCCCTCTCGACTCGCTGTCTCCCGGTGTGCTTCCCGACGCCGAGATCCTGGGCATCGAAGAAGTGGGCGAGGAGCTCGGTTTCCAGGAGGCTACGAGATGAGCTCGGGAAACGGTGCGGCCGCAGGAAAAACCGTCGTGATCATCGGTGCGGGGCCCGCGGGTCTCACCGCCGCCTACGAGCTGGTGCAGAAGGGGCAGGGATTCCGCGTCATCGTCCTCGAGAAGAGCCAGCGCATGGGCGGGATCTCTTGCACCGTGGAATACAAGGGCAATCGGATCGATATCGGAGGCCATCGCTTTTTCTCGAAGTCGGACCGGGTCATGCGCTGGTGGCGCGAGATGATCCCCATGGAAGCCCTCCCGGAGGGCAAGGCGCGAATCACCTACCAGCAGAAGTCTCGCGATATCTCCGGGTCCACCGCGGGACCCGATCCCGAGACCGAGGATCTGGTGATGTTGCTGCGCCAGCGCCGTTCGAGGATCTACTACCTGCGCCAGTTCTTCGACTATCCGATCAGCCTCAGTCTCGACACGCTCGGCAAGCTGGGTCTGGTCCGGACGATCCGTATCGGGCTCAGCTACGCGCGGACCCTGCTCTTCCCGAACCGGAACCCCCGGAACCTGGAAGAGTTCTTCATCTCCCGCTTCGGCAAGGAGCTCTACCTGACCTTCTTCAAGTCCTACACCGAGAAGGTCTGGGGGACTCCCTGCCACAACATCAGCGCCGAGTGGGGAGCCCAGCGCATCAAGGGGCTCTCCATCACCAAAGCGATTCTGCACTTCCTCAAATCGACCTTCCGCAAGGACACCAGCGTCGAGCAGAAGGGCATCGAAACCTCCTTGATCGAGCAGTTCCTCTATCCCAAGCTGGGGCCGGGCCAGATGTGGGACGAGGTCGCCCGACGGGTGATCGAGAAGGGAGGAGAGGTACGAACCGGCGTTCGGGTCACGGGTCTGCTCACGGCCGAGAACCAGGTGCGCCAGGTGGTGGCGATCGGCGAGCAGAGCGGAGAAGAGGTCACGATCGACGCCGATTACGTATTCTCCACCATGCCCATTCGCGACCTGATCGACGGCATCTCGCCGGCTGCGCCGGAGGACGTCCGGGAGATCTCCCACGGCCTCGTCTATCGCGACTTCCTCACCGTCGGCCTGCTGGTGAACCGGTTGAAGATCTCGGAGCCCGACGAGAACGGCCAGCCGGGCCTGATCCGCGACAACTGGATCTACATCCAGGAGCCCGACGTGCTGGTCGGGCGGCTGCAGATCTTCAACAACTGGAGCCCCTACATGGTGGCCGACCCGGACAAGGTCTGGCTGGGGCTCGAGTATTTCTGCGACGAAGGCGACGATCTCTGGACCCGGTCCGACGCGGAGCTACTGGAGCTGGCGGGCGAGGAGCTCGACCGAATCGAGATCATCGACCGCGACCAGGTGCTCGATGGCGTGGTGATCCGGATGCCCAAGACCTACCCGGCCTACTTTGGAACCTACACTCGTTTCGAAGAGCTCCAGGCGTACGCCGATCGGTTCACCAATCTCTTCCTGGTGGGTCGCAACGGCATGCACAAATACAACAACCAGGATCACTCGATGCTCACCGCCATGCTGGCGGTGGAGAACATCCTGGCCGGCCGGACCGACAAGGCCAACCTCTGGGCGGTGAACGCCGAGCAGGAGTACCACGAAGAGAAGAGCTGAGTGCGCACTGTAGGGTGCACCGAGCCACCGGAGCCGGAATGGGATACGTTCTCGAAAACCTGGCCGCATCAGCTCTCCTGATCGCCGTCTTCTGGCTGCCCGGATACCTGCTCTGGCCGCGTTTCGGAGCCGCGGGTGTCGACCCCTATTGGCGGCGGCTGGTGGAGCTGGCCCTGGGCCTCGGCTGCTGGACCACGCTCACCTTCCTGCTCGCTTCGGTCCGGCAGCTACACACCACCAGCGTCGGTCTGGCCGTGGCCATCGTCCTCGGGCTCGCGGCCGGCGCCGCCTGGCGCCGCCGCGGCTCCTCGCCGGCCGTTTCGTTTCCAGATCTGCGGGCGCTCTGGCCGGGTGCTCTGTTCGCGATTCCCCTCGTGCCCATCGCCTGGCTGGCGATGAGCCCACCGGTCTCCTGGGACGCCTCCGCCTACCACCTCACCCTGCCGAAGCTCTTCCTGGCCCACGGCGGATTTCGCCCGGTCGAAATGAATGTGTATTCCCATTGGCCCATGGGGGGCGAGCTGCTCTTCGCCCTGGCCATGTTGCTGCGCGACCACGTGCTGGCGAAGCTGGTGCACTTCGGCTTCGGGCTGGCGACCTGTGTCGCCATCGTCGCTCTCTGCCGGCGGTGGCACCGGCCCGAGAGCGGGATTCTCGCCGTGGCCTTCTTCCTCGCCAATCCGGTGGTGGTCTTCGAGCTGCGGGTGGCCAATGTCGACCTGGCCCAGACCTTCTTCACCACCCTCGCCCTGGCGATGATGCTCGAGGCGACGGGCTCCGAGGGTGGCCCCCTGCGGCGCGGCGAGCTCTTGCTCGCGGGGATCTGCTGTGGGCTGGTGGCGGCGATCAAGGTGCAGGGTATCGTCACTGCCGGGCTCCTGGCTCTTCTCCTGGCTCCTCGCATTCTCCACCGCGAGACTCGGAGCGACGGTTTCCGCGCTCTTCTGCTCTTCTCTCTTCCCGTCGCCGCTCTCTGGCTCCCGTGGCTGGTCAAGGCGGCGTGGTTTACCGGAAATCCCGTGTATCCGCTGCTCTACGAGACCTTCGGTGGGCCCGACTGGAGCTCGGCGCTCGGTGAGCAGTTCCATGCCTGGCAGCGGAGCATCGGCATGGGTCGGGAGCCGCTGGACTACCTGCTCCTCCCGCTGCGAGTCATCCTCCTCGGCGGCTGGGGGTACGGCACGTTCGACGGCGAGATCGGCGCTTTCTGGCTCCTCTTGGTTCCTCTCGCGATCCTCTGCTCCCGGGGCAACTACCTGGCGCGGCGAGCCCTGCTCCTGAGCGCTCTCTTCTTCGGCTTCTGGAGCCTCACCTCCCAGCAGATCCGTTTCCTGGTGCCGTTCTTGCCGCTGCTCTCCATGGCCGCCGGCATCGGGATGGTGGAGCTCCTGGAGCGCTTGCGATCCCCACGAGAGCGGCGGCTGGCCCTGGGGATGGTCCAGGGGATGGCTCTGGCGCTCACCGTCTTCTACGCCAGCCACTCGATGAACGCCGGATGGCGAGCCCTGCAGCGATACCAGGCCGAGACCGGCAACCTGCTGGCGACCGCCGTGCCTCCGGTCGATCGGTTCATCGGCGAGAGCCTGCCCCCCGGCGCCAAGCTTCTCTTCCTCAACACCAACCAGGGATTCTTCTGCCCCCGGGACTACCTGGCGGACAGCTTCTTCGAGGCTTCCCAGATCGCCGACTGGCTGGCGCCTGCCCAGGACGTAGCCCAGCTGCGCCGGCTGCTCGAAGAACGCGACATCACCCACGTGCTGCTCGACCACCGCGAGCGGGGCATCGCCTACCCGAGATCTCTCTTCGAGCTGCTCGCCGATCCCGAGCAGTCGAGCCCTCTGTGGCGCTCTCCCGACGGCCGCAGCACACTCTTCGCGCTGCGCCGAGCGACGAGCTGAGTGGTCGGGTCGAGGGCGCTCACAGCCCGGTCGGGCCACTCCGGGGGCTGATAAGCTCCCGGAGTGCTTCCAGAACCCTCCACCGGGAAGGAAGAGCTGAGCTGGGCTCTTCCCCTGCTGCTCGTCGCCCTTCTCTGGGCGTTCGCCTTTCCGTCCCTCGACCAGTACAACGTCTCGTGGGACGAAGCCCTCGGCGATCTGTTCTTCGGCGAGAGGTACCTCTCCTACTACACCTCCTTCGACCCCGCCTACCTGGAGTTCGCCGAGGATCCCTACCCCGAGGGCCACAGCCCCGACCTCGGCCTGTCGCCGTTTCGCAGGATCCCCTGGGAGTACTACCCGTTCGCCAACACCCTGGCGGCGGCCACTTCGGAGATCCTCTCGCGGCAGCTCGGCTGGCTCGACGCCTTCGACGGTTTCCACGCCTTCAATCTGCTGGTGGCGGCGCTTTTCATCGTCGTGTTCTTCCGTTTTCTCGCCGTCCGATTCGGGCTGGTGAGCGCCACCGCGGCCATCGGTTTCCTGTTCACCTCTCCCAGGGTCTTCAGCCATATGATGGCCAACATCAAGGA
>CAZMEL010000024.1:0-43732 GCA_964565225.1 uncultured Thermoanaerobaculia bacterium
CCCGCCGGCGGTCGACCCCTCGAATCCCTACTTCGTGTACTCGTAGTGGCAGCAGGGCAACCAGGTTCGCTACGACCGCAAGCCCTGTGAGATCGTCTACATCCAGCCCCAGCCGGAGCCCGGGGATCCGGCGGAGCGCTGGAACTGGGATTCGCCGATCCTCATCAGCCCTCACGATCCGGCCCGGCTGTACTTCGCCAGCCAGCGCGTGTGGCGGTCCGACGACCGGGGCGATTCGTGGCGCCCGATCTCCGGCGACCTCTCCCGCGGACAGGATCGCCTGACGCTGCCGATGATGGACCGGGTCTGGAGCTACGACGCGATCTGGGACCTGTGGGCCATGTCGAATTTCGGCAACGTCACCTCGCTCTCGGAGTCTCCCCTGGTGGAGGGCCTGCTCTACGCCGGCACCGACGACGGCCTGGTGCAGGTGAGCGAGAACGGCGGCGAGAGCTGGCGACAGGCGGGCAGCCTGCCGGGCGTGCCGGAAGGGAGCTTCGTCAACGACATCAAGGCCGATCAACACGACGCCGACACCGTGTACGTGGCCCTCGACAACCACAAGCAGGGCGACTTCCAGCCCTACCTGCTGAAGAGCACCGACCGCGGGCGCTCGTGGGCCGATCTCGCGGGAGATCTTCCCGATCGTCACCTGGTCTGGCGCCTGGTGCAGGACCACGTCGATCCCGACCTGCTCTTCGTCGGTACCGAGCTCGGCGTGTTCTTCTCCGCGAACGGTGGCGGGCGCTGGGTCGAGCTCACCGGTGGCGTTCCCAACATCCCGTTCCGGGATCTGGCGATCCAGGCGCGGGAGAACGACCTCGTGGGTGCCACGTTCGGGCGCGGCTTCTACGTCCTCGACGACTACTCCCCCCTTCGGGATCTGTCGGAGGAAGCACTGGACCAGGAAGCTCGGCTCTTCCCGGTCAAAGATGCCTGGTGGTACATCGAGCGACGGACCCTGGGGGCGAGCCAGAAGGCCTCCCAGGGAGATGCTTTCTACACCGCGCCGAATCCACCCTTCGGAGCGGTCTTCACCTACTACCTGCGCGACGGCTACGAGACCCGCGAGGCGCGGCGGCAGAAGAGCGAGAAGGAGATCGCAGAAGCCGGTGGCGACACTCCGTATCCCGGCTGGGACGAGCTGCACCGGGAGGCGCGGGAAGAGGATCCGCGGATCGAGCTGACTGTGCGCTCCGCCGATGGGGATGTGGTGCGGCGCCTCACCGGGCCCGCCACTCCGGGTTTCCACCGCGTCGCCTGGGACCTCCGGTATCCCGACACGGATGCCTGGAATCCCGATCCCGAGGTCGATTTCTTCGGCACCTGGTCGACTCTTGCGTTCCCCGGCTCCTACTCGGTCACCCTGGCGAAGAGGGTCGACGGAACAGCCGAGGCTCTGGGCGAGCCCCAGAGCTTCGAGGTGGTTCCGCTCACCTCCGGCACCCTGCAGGGCATGAGCTACGAGAAGCTCGCAGGTTTCTTCTCCGAGTATCGTTCGTTCCGCCTCGCCTTGAGCGGAGCCGGCGCCACCCTGGAGCAGATGAGCCAGCGCCTGCGAGCCCTGCGGGAGAGCATGCTGTCGTCGGCGGTGGAGGACGAAGCGCTCGAAGCCGAGGTCCGCGCCCTCGAATCGAGGCTGCTCGACACCCGGCAGAGCCTGTTCGGAGATCCGTTGAAGGACGAGCTCGGTGAGCCCGCACCGCCGGGAATCGCCGGCCGACTCCAGGTCGTGGAATTCGGCAACCGTTTCTCGACCTACGGACCGACCCCGACCCATCTACGGGTCTTCGAGATCGCGAAGTCCGAGTTCGCGGCGATCGAGAGCGAGCTCAACCGGATCTTCGAGACCGAGCTGCCCGCACTCGAGAAACGCCTCGAGGCCGCCGGCATCCGCTGGACACCGGGCCGCGGCGTTCCGAGCCCGCGCGCAGAACCTCAGAATTCCTCTCGTCGATAGCGCTTCTGGGTTCTCAAGTCGTCGTCAGGCCCCGGCGTTCGAGCAGTGGCTCGATGTCGGGGTCCGTGCCCCGGAACCGCCGGTAGAGGTCCATCGGCGGTTCCGTATCCCCCGCCTCGAGAATATTGCGCCGGTACGACGCCGACAGCTCCGGGTCGAAGAGACCGGTTTGCTCGAAGGCGTGGAAGGTATCGGCGTCGAGCACCTCGGCCCAGATGTAGCTGTAGTACCCGGCGGAGTACCCGCCGCCGAAGATATGGCTGAAGTTGGTGCTGTGGTAGCGGGGCGCGATCTCGGGAATCAGGCCGAGGTCGTCCATCACCGCCTTCTCGAACGACAAGACGTCGAGCTCTTCGTCGGTCACCACGCGATGCCAGGCCATGTCGAGAAAGCTGGCGGCGAGATACTCGGTGGTGGCAAAGCCCTGGTTGAACCGCTGCGCCCGGAGCATCTTCTGCACCAGCTCGGCGGGAATCACCTCGTCGGTTTCGTAGTGGCGGGCGTAGAGCTCCAACACCTCGGGAGCGGTGGCCCAGTTCTCGAAGAGCTGGGAGGGAAGCTCCACGAAATCGCGGGCGACCTCGGTGCCGGAGTGGCTGCGGTACTGGCAGCGGGTCAACATACCGTGCAGGGCATGCCCGAACTCGTGGAAGAGAGTAAAGACCTCCTCCATGCTGAGCAACGCGGGTCGGTCGTCCGTGGGGCGGGTGAAATTGCAGACGTTGGTCACCAGGGGCCGAATGTCTTCGCCGTCGGGGGTGATCCACTGGTCGCGGAAGACGGACATCCAGGCACCCCCGCGCTTGCTCGGGCGGGGGTGGAAATCGCAGTAGAAAAGAGCGAGGTGGGAGTCGTCGGCATCGCGCACCTCGAAGACATTCACCTCCTCGTGGTAGGTCGGAATGCCCGACAGCCGATGGAAGCGAATGCCGAAGAGGCGCTCGGCCACGAGAAAGGCACCGTCTCGCACGCGTTCGAGGGAGAAATAGGGACGCAGCTCCTCCTCGTCGAAGTCGAAACGCAGGCTGCGAACCTTCTCGGCGTAGAACCACCAATCCCACGGGGCGAGCTGGAAGCCTCCGTCTTCCTGGTCGATCAGGGCCTGCATCTCCGCCCGCTCGCGCCGGGCCCGCTCCAGGGCCGGAGCCCAGAGCTGCCGCAGGAGCGCCTCGACCTTCGCCGGGGTCTCGGCCATGTTGTCTTCGAGAATCATGTGGGCGTGGCTCTCGTAGCCGAGCAGGCGAGCCTTCTTCGAACGCAGAACCACGGTTTCGCGAATGATGGCCTTGGTGTCGTTGGCGTCGTCGTGGTTTCCCCGCTGGGTGTAGGCGCGGTACATCTGCTCTCGCAGGTCTCGCCGCTCGGAATACTGCAGGAAGGGGATCAGGCTCGGCTTGTGCAGGGTGAAGGCCCAGGCTCCGGCATGGCCGCGGGCCTCGGCGGTGCGGGCGGCCGCGTGGCGCGCGCCCGGAGACAGGCCGGCGAGGTCGGCCTCGTTCTCGATCACCAGCTCGAAGGCGTTGTCCTCCGCCAGAACCTTCTTGTAGAACTCCTGCGCGAGAACGGCCAGGCGCTGGTTGTAGCCCCGCAGCGTCTCCTTGTCTTCGTCCGCGAGATTGGCCCCACCGCGGAGAAACTCCTTCCAGGTCTGGTCGAGAAGCCGGCGTTGCGCCTGGCTCAGCTCGCTCGGGTCCTGGGCCTCGTACACCGTGCGGATGCGCTCGAACAGGCGGGGATCGAGCAAGATGTCGTCGGAGTGTTGCGAGAGCTGCCCGGCGATGCGGGAGATGATCTCCTGCAGCTCGGGAGTGGTGTGGGCGGAGTTCAGGCACGAGATCAGGTTGTCCATGCTCGCCAGCAGCAACCCCGAGTGCTCGAGCGCCTCGATGGTGTTGTGGAAATCGGGAGGCGCCGGGTCGTTCAGGATGGCCTCGACCTCCCGCTTCTGAATGGCCATCGCCTCCTCGAAGCCGGCATCGAAGTGCCGTGGGCGAATGCGGTCGAAAGGAGGAGCGCCGAATGGGGCGGTGAAGGGCCGGACGAGAGGGTTCTCGGTCTCGGAAGAGGATTCTGGAGTCGTATCGAGCGTCGCGGTGTCGTTCATGGAGAGATACTTTCTGGCTTTTTCTCCGCCCGGCGCTGCCGGAACGAAGGAAATGAATGGGTTGGTCTGCCGGCTCTCCCCTCTCGGGCCAGGCGGCCGGCGGTCTTGATGCCTCCCATGGCGGCACCAAGGGTGCTCTGGCCGGGGAATATAGAGTCTCCCACGAGATACAGCCCGGGCAAGATCCGGGGTGGGATCAGATCCCGATAGCTCGTCCACCCCGCTCGGCGTGGAATGCCCCCCACGAAACCTTCGGGGCGCCCGGTGAAGCGCTCGAAGGTACGTGGAGAGGCGGTCATCTGGTGTTTCACTTCGGCGCCGAGCTCGGGGGCGAGCCGATCGAGGGTTTCCGACATCCGCCGGTGGATGGCATCGATCCGGGCGATCCGCTGATCTTTCGGCAGAGTGCGGAGCTCGGCCAGGGGCGCATGGGTGGAGACGGTGAGCGTCCGGAAGCCATCGGGAGCTCGGTCTCCGTCCTCGGGGCCGCTGAGGGAGCAGAAGAGGTGATTGCCTTCTTGGAGCGGGGCCCGAGGATCGGCGATCAGCTCGAAGTGGTGGGGGTGGTCGGCCAGATGCCAAGGAGGCCGCAAGACCCGGTAGAGCATGCAGGCGCCCCAACCCGTCTCGACCCGCTCCTGGGCGCGCTGTAGCCAGCGGTGCCGGTCGAGCCTCCCGCCCGTCATCTTACGGAGCGCCACGGGCAGGAGATTGGCCACCACGGAGCGGGTCCGGATCTCGCCACGCCGGGTGTGGACGAGGAAGGAGCCGTCCTGGGGCTCGATCTCCCGCACCCGATGGGTGAACGAGACCTCACCGCCCGCCTGCTCGATGGCGTCGACCATGCCCCAGGCGAGGCTGCCGATGCCGCCGCGCACGTGCCCGGTGCCGCGGAAGTAGTAGTCCATGGCGCTCAGGGCGAAGGGCGCCTCGGCCTCGTCGACCCCACACTGTACGGTGATCTGGCAGAGAGCGTCGAGAAAGGTGCGGAGTGGCGTGAAACCGGCCAGCCCGTAGCGTTCCAGAACCGCCCCCACGGGGCGTCCGACCAGGCGCAACAGGGGCAGGTAGCGGAGACTTCGCCGCAGGTGCCACCCACCTGCGGCGAGCGAGCCCGACGAGAAGGAAAACGGAGGCAAGCGGCTGGGGTCGTCGAAGAGGGGCCAGAGGAGATCGGCGATCTCTTGTTGGTGACGAAAGAATCGTTCGAGGCGTTCCCTCGGGGCGCCGGGCAGATCGAGAAACCTGGCCTCGAAAACGGAACGCCGGCTGGAGATGGGCAGGGTCAGCTCGGGGGTTCGCAGCTCCACGGCGGGGTCGAGGGGCTCGAAGGTCACCGGGAGCGAGTAACGATCGATCCACCGGCGAAAGATCTGCCCCTCGCCGAATCCCGAGAACAGGGTGGCCCCGGCTTCGAAACGAAACCCTCCGTGAGAGAAGGTGCTGGCGCATCCGCCGGGGTATTTGAGGGACTCGCAGAGCTCGACCCGTGCTCCTCCTTCGGCCAGCGAGAGAGCGGCGGCGAGACCGGCGAAACCGGCTCCGACCACCACGCAATCTCGATCTTCGGTTCGGCCCGACGACTTCATGGAAGGGTGATCTGTGCCGGAGCGCCGGGGGCCACCTGGACGGAGGGGCTCGAAGGTCACCGGGAGCGAGTAACGATCGATCCACCGGCGAAAGATCTGCCCCTCGCCGAATCCCGAGAACAGGGTGGCCCCGGCTTCGAAACGAAACCCTCCGTGAGAGAAGGTGCTGGCGCATCCGCCGGGGTATTTGAGGGACTCGCAGAGCTCGACCCGTGCTCCTCCTTCGGCCAGCGAGAGAGCGGCGGCGAGACCGGCGAAACCGGCTCCGACCACCACGCAATCTCGATCTTCGGTTCGGCCCGACGACTTCATGGAAGGGTGATCTGTGCCGGAGCGCCGGGGGCCACCTGGACGGAGCCGGTCCAGGCTCGCCCGTCCTGGGCCTCGACCGTGACCGTCCAGAAACCAGGAGCGAGGTCGGAGATCTGGAAGCGACCACTCCGTACCGAGATCTCGGTGGAGACCGTGCCGGTCCAGCCCAGGCGGCGGTAGCGGGTGCCTCCCGCGTCCACCAGTCGGGCGGAGGCGTCCACGGGATCGGATTCGAGCTCGGAGACGGTCACGTCCAGGCTCGCTGCGGGCTGCAGAGTCAGGACCCCCGGATTGCCCGGCGCGGTGACGCGGAAGCTCGACACGGCGCTCTCCCCACCTTGCAGGAGCAGCTCCCAGCTGCCGGAGGGAACCGTGGAGATCTCCACCAGACCGCCGTCGGTGGTCTCGAAGGTACCGCTGGCGATGCGCTCTCCGGAGGCGCCCAGGACCGCGGCCCGAACCCCTTCGAGGGGGCGTCCGGAGGGCTGCGCGACCCGGAAGCGAATCCCCTCGGTCGCTTCGAGGGCGAGCTCCAGGTCGTCGATGACGAGGCCGGCATCGACCTCTACGGTGATCTCGTCGGTGGCGTAGCCGGTCTTGATGGCGCGCACGTTGAAGCGCCCCTCGGAGACCTCGCCGAAGCTGAAGTATCCCCGTACGTCGCTGCTCGCCTGGTCGCGGAGGCCGGGGTTGTCCGGGTCGGCGGATTCGAGACGCAACACGGCGTCGTTGATCGGTGTCGAGTCGTCGGCGTCGCGAACGAATCCGGAGATCCGGCCGGTGAAGATGTCGATCCGGATGTCCTCGTCGCTCGTGAGCTCGAGCTCACGCCGGTCGCTGAGGCCGTTGTCGAAGCTGCGGACCCGGACCTCGTAGGTGCCTTCTTCGAGACCTTCGATCCGGAAGGTCCCGTCTTGCCCGGTCACCGCCGACGACGCCCCGGGGCCGTCGCGGCGAGAGACGTAGACGTTCATGCCGGGCAAGGGCTCGTCGGACCGATAGACGGTTCCGGTCAACGTGAAGCCGGTCCCGAACTCCAGATCCTGGGTCACCTCCACGGCTCCCTCCGGAATCGGCACGGATTCCTGGACCCGGCGTCCGGTGCCCGGAATCTCCGCTTCGAGAATGACCGAGCCTGTGGGGAGGTTGGGCAGGGAGTATCGGCCCTCGTAGTCGGGGCGGGCCGTCTGGGTTCCCCGGGACAGGGCCCGGACCTGGACCTTGACCATGTCGTCGTACTCCAGGCCGAGAATTCGTCCGCTGACCGTGGCGCCGCGGGTCATCACGACTTCCAGGCCCTGGAGAGGCGCGATGTCGACCTCCAGCGTATCCTGCTCTTCCCGGGCGACGAATCCTTCTTTGGAGGCGCGCAGGCGGTAGGTTCCCGGGCGCACGTCACCGATCCGGAAGGTGCCGTCGGGCCCGGTGGTGCTCCCCAGGTTGCCGAGGCGGAATCCCGCCGTCCGCCGTTCCTCTCGCAGGTACACCTCGACAGCCGAGACCGGCTGGCCCTGCTCGTCGCGCACCCAGCCACTGACATCTACCCCGTTCTCGAACACCAGGTCGACCTCGAGCTCGTCGCGATCGAGGACCACGCTGGTGGCGGCTCGCCGACCCTCGGTGTCGGTCGCCGACAGGCGATGGTTGCCGTAGGGTATGCCGGAGAGCTCGTAGTGCCCCTCGCCGTCGGTAGCGGCGAAACCCTTGTTCTGGCGCGTCCCGGAGTGATCGCCGAGCATCACGTAGGCGTCGATGGCGGGGCTCCCGTCGGCGAGGGTGACCCGGCCGCGAATCGTGGCGCCGGCCGCGAGCTCGATCTGCAGGTCGGTGAGCGGGCGATCCGCGGGGATCTCGACGCCCGAGAGCTGGAATTCCTGGAAGCCGCTGGCCCGGGTGGTGATGGTGGCGCTGCCGGGCTCGACGTTGCTGACCTCGAAGGCGCCTTCCTCGTCGCTGGTTGCCTGGCGGCTCGACGGGCTGTAGCGGCCCGAGCTTCCACTTCCCTCGGGATGCACCATCACCAGCGCCGCCGCAACCGGTAGCCCCGAGTCGTCGACCACTCGCCCGGAGACGGAAGAGCCGCGGCGCAGAGTGACCCGCAGAGGAGTTTCGGTAGGGGCTCGGACACTGGCGAGAACCTGGGGCAGGAAACCCTCCTTGCCGACCACCACGTGCACCGCCTCTCCACGGGTGCGGTCGGAAAGGGTGAACTCGCCCTCGACGTCGGACGTCGTGTCGGGCTCCTGCTGGCCGACCAGCTGCACCAGGAAGGTGGCGGGCATGCGGCTGCGCTGCTCGATCACCAGCACCATGGCTCCGGCGATCGGCTGCCCCTGAGAATCGAAGACCTTGCCTCGGATGTGTGCGCCGGGGGTCATCACCAGGGTGCCGAGGTCGATCGGGCTCACGTCTTCGGGGATCTCCAGCCCCGGTGCTTGGGTCGGCGCGAAACCGTCGGCCCGGGCCTCGAGGTCGAAACGTCCGGCGGCGATATCGCGGATCTCGAAGAACCCTTCGGCGTCGGTCACGGCATCGGCCGGAGTCTCTTCGCGGGGCCTGAACGCAGTCGATCGCCGGCTCTGGGGAGGATTCGTGGGCTGTAGGAAGATCTCGGCACCGGCGAGAGGTTGGTCCTCTTCGTCTACCACCCGACCCTTGCCGACCAATCCCTGGGCGAGGACGATCTCTACGGGTTCCTGGTCGATGGGGGCCTCGAGGCGCACCTCTCGCGGACCGAAGCCCGTTTTCGAGACTCGCAACAAGACTCCGTCTTCGGGAGTCAGGCCGCTGATTCGAAAATGGCCGTCGGGCAGGCTGCGGCCGAGCACCGAGCGCATCTGTCGCGAAAGGCGGCGGCGTTGGTTGGTGAAGAGGGGCCGTGCCTCGATCTCGGCGCCGACGATCGGGTTCGAGTCGGTATCCACCACGGTGCCTTCGAGCGCCGTGGCAGGCTCCAGGCTGAAGGTCGGTCCGCGGGCCTCCGCGCCCTCGGTCCACTCGACGGCGGGTTGGTAGCCGCGGGCCGTCGCCCGTAGAACCCGCGAGGTACCCGGATCGAGGGGCAGGGTATAGCGGCCCTGGGAGTCGCTGAAGGTCCACTGGTCGAGATGAGCGCTGTCGAACACGATGGCGTCGGGTAGGGGGTCCCGGCTCTTGGCGCCGATGACCTTGCCGGTCGAGGTCTGGCCCGGAGTCAGCTCCACCACGAGGGCCGGGTCGCGATGCTCCTCGGGCAGATCTCGCGGCAGCTCGATCCGACCCTCCGCGTCGGCGGCCAGCACCCGGAGCTTGGTTTCCTCACCCTTGGTCCAGGAGATCTCGGCCAGCCCTTCGGCGCCGGTGGCGGCGAGCGGCAGGGCCCCCTCGGCGAGAAAGACCAGGGCACCCGCGACGGGTTTGCCCTGGGAATCGATCGCCTGGAGCGTCAGCGGCGAGCCGGCCCGGAGTTGCGGTTTGAAGGTTTTTCGTCGTGGATTCTCCAGATCCTGGGTCAACGGAAGGAGCCGGTCGGCGACCACTTCGATCTGGTATTTCTGCTCGGGGTCGACCTCGAAGCGCAAGATCCCTTCCTCGGAAGCGAGGCGGAGGTCCGCCGGGCTCCACTTCTGCGACAAGAAGCCGCGCCAGCCGAACGAGGTGGGTTGGTCCTTCGCCTGGCTGAGCCGTACTCGACCCGCGATCGGCTTTCCCTCGGAATCGAGCAGCTCGATGGCGAGAGGTCGGGCGGCCGGCAGGCGAGCGGGAGGAAGGGTGGCGGTTTCGAAGATCGGGGAGGTGAAGAGCTCGAGGGTTGCTTTCCCGGGATGGCTCGCCCGCAGACGGAAGAGCCCGGGCTCCGGCGCCAGGATCTCGAAGGTCCCGTCGCCTCCGGTCTCGGACTCCGCCAGAGTGAGGTCGTCACCTTCCAGCAGGGCTCGGGAGCGGTCGAGATCCGAGAGCACCGGGTGCAGGGTGACCTCGGCTCCGGCGAGCGGGCGCCCCCGGGTATCGGTCACCTGGCCGAAGATCGAGAGATCTGCCGCCGCCGAGGAGGGGACGAGGCACGAGAGCAGCAGAGCACCCGCGAGTCGGCCGATACCTCGTGCTCGTCGCCGGCTCTGCATCGAACCCTCCTGCAGATTCAAGCTGTGTCGAGAGCCCATGATTCCTCCAGCATGGAACGGTTTCCCTGGCCGATAGATCTCCAGGGATGTATACGATAGCGGATGGGAGGGCGTTGCATGCCCTGGACGGAGCTCTCCCGCGTCCGGTCGCAGGTCTCCCTACGATTTCGTTTCGAACGAAGAAGAGAAATAGATTTCGTGGAGGCCTCTCGATCGTGCCGGGCCCCTATGGGACATCGGTCGGCGGGGCCGTCTCGGCGCGTAGAGAGCGGAGCTGGCCTTCGAGGAAGCGCCGCTCCGGAGCGTTGCATGGGCAGTCCAGGGCCAGCCGGTAGGCGGCCGCGGCAGCGTCGAGCTCTCCCAGCTCGGTGTGCAGCTCGCCGCGGATCGCGCCCAGCAGATAGTACTTCCGTACTGCCCGGTGGCTCTCGATCTCTCGCAGGGCTTCGAGACCCTGCCTCGGCCCGTGGACTCGGGCCACGGCCACGGCACGGTTGAGGGCGACGATCGGTGAGGGGTTGATGGCGTGCAGGCGGTCGTAGAGCTCGAGGATCGTACGCCAGTCGGTGTCCCCGTCGCCCGACGCCACGGCGTGGTGGGCGGCGATGGCCGCCTGGAGATGGTAGGGCGATTGCTGCTGCCCCGTGGTCGCCCGCCGCAGCGCCTCGAACGCCTTCTGCACCAGTCCCCGATGCCAGAGCCGACGGTCTTGTTGGGGGAGACGCACCAGGTTGCCCTGGGCGTCGACTCGGGCGGGCAGGCGAGAGGCCTGGAAGAGCAGCAGGGCGTGCAGGGCAAATACGGCCGGGCGCGCGGTGATCGGCAAAGAGGCCAGGTGCTCGACGAGGCGGAGAGACTCCGCGCAGAGGTCGGAGCGCACCAGCTCGTCGCCGCCGCTGGTGGCGTACCCCTCGTTGAACAGGAGGTAGAGCACCTCGAGCACGGCGTCGAGCCGACTCTCCAGCTCGGCGCCAGCAGGGAGCTCGAAGGGGATGCGGCGGTCGCGGATGCGGCGCTGGGCCCGCACGAGCCTCTGGGCCACGGTGGTCGGCTGGGCGAGGAAGGCGCGGGCGATCTCGGGCACGCTGAAGCCCCCCACGGTCTTGAGCGTGAGGGCTACCCGAGCATCGAGCGGAACCTCCGGATGACAGCAGAGAAAGACCAGGCGCAACTGGTCGTCGCTGACCTCGTCGTCGAGGTGGGCCCGGGGGATGCCCAGGTCGGATTCGTGCTGCAGGGTGTGGCGGATCGAGTCTTCCTTGTCGCGAAAGGTGGCGTCGCGACGGAGGCGATCCAGGGCGAGGTTGCGAGCGACCCGGTAGAGCCAGGCGCCGGGTTTGTCGGGGATGCCGTGGAAAGGCCAGCGGCGGAGGGCCTGGATCAAGGCCTCCTGCACCACTTCTTCCGCCAGTCCGAGGTGGGCAGGTCCGAACGAGCGGGTCAAGGCGGCGACCATCCGCCCCGCCTCGTGGCGAAACAGATGGTCGACCAGGCCGTGAATCGAATCCGCCGACATTTCTCGGGATCCGTGGGTATCGAGCTCAGTGCAAGGCGTCGATCTGGCGAATCTCGATCGTGCCCTCGTATGCGAGGTGAGGGCAGCTCTTCGAGATCTCCACCGCTTCGTCGTAATCGGCGGCGCGAATGGCGAAATAGCCGCCGATCACTTCCTTGGACTCGCTGTAGGGCCCGTCGATCACCCGCACTTTCCCCTGGTCGGGGCGCAGGACGCGACCTTCTTCGTCGACCAGCTTGTTGCTGCCGATGAGCTTGCCGGCCGCCTCGAGAGAATCCCCCCAGGCCTTGTATCGTTCGATGATCTTCTGCATCTCCTCCGGGCTCATCTCGCTGAAATCGAGGGCGTTGTCGTAGAGCAGTAGCAGGTAGTCGGCCATCTGAATCTCCTTGTTCGGATTGTAAGGGGCTCTTCGCGAGCCGGAAAGACTTTCGTCGCGCGGAGGCCGGACGTCGGCTTGCGGCCTTGGGTGCCGAGCTCTCTACGCGTTCGAGGGGATGACGAACGGGCCCGGAGGAGAATCGACACTCGCCGAAGATTTCTCGAGAAATTCGCGGTTGACGTGGCGTAGGCTCCGGATCATGCGACAGAAGATCGGCAGCCTCACGCTCCTGGTCGCCGACTACGACGAGGCGATCGACTACTACACCCGGATCCTCGGCTTCGAGCTGCTGCAGGACACGCCCCTGAGCGGCGGCAAGCGGTGGGTGCTGGTGGCTCCGCCCGGCTCGTCCGAAACGGCCTTGCTCCTGGCGCGGGCCGCAACACCGCAGCAGAAGGCGCAGATCGGCTGCCAGGCAGGAGGCCGGGTGTTCCTGTTCCTTCACACCGACGACTTCCGGCGCGACTATCGGGCGATGAGGTCTCGCGGTGTGCGATTTCTGGAAGAGCCCCGGGAAGAGGTCTACGGTACGGTGGCCGTTTTCGAAGACCTCTACGGCAATCGTTGGGATCTGCTGGAGCTGGCCGGGGAAGGGGAGTAGCTCTACTTTGTCAGATTCTCTCGCGAGGTCGAGTCGGCGTTCCTTCCGCCAGGTCTCGAAGGGTCGCGTCGGCTGCGGAGGCTGCGGAAGCTCTCCTGGCGCTGTGTTCCGAAGGCTTCTTCGGCACGGTCCTCGTTGACCCGCTCGACCGGGCTCCAGGAACGCCGACTCTTACGAGAGCGGGGTCGAGATCTGGCAAGGTAGGAGTTGGCGGGTGGGAGAGGCCCGAGCCTCCGGGGTGGAGACTCGGGCTCGAGAATCAGCGAATCAGAAGCAGACCGCTCCCGGAGGGCCGATGAAGGGGAAGGAGCAGAAGCCACCCTGGTAGAGGTAGCAGTAGCTGAACGGATAGGTGACGGTGGTGGTGGTGCTCGTCGTGCCGTCACAGTTGTTGGTGGTGGTGGTGGTGGTGACCTGGTAGTTGGCGCGCGAGAACACGAAGTAGGCGCCGTCGAAGATCCACTCATAACACTCGAAGCCACCGAGCCAGGTGTAACCCAGGAAGGCGGTGCTCGTCTGGGTGGTGGTGGTCGGGCAGACCGGCGGCGGCGGGTCGCAGTTGTTCACGCAAGAAAAGTACTGGCTGTTGCACTGGCCGCAGCTCGGGCGCAGCTCGGGAGCACCGGTGGTCAGGCCACGGTCACCTTCGCCCTGCAGGGGAATCTCGCAACCGGCCTGGTTCAGGCACTGGTACCACTGGAGCTCACACTGGAGCTCGCAGTTGCCGCCGTTCTGCGGCGGGGTCTCGCCCCGCGCCAGGCTGGCGTCGAAACGCAGGCCAACGATCCGGGAGCCATTGCTCAGCAGGCCCTGGCTATCGGAAGCGATCTGGCTCAGATCGAGATCGGCCAGCACCTGATCGGCGCTGGTGACCCGGACCACCACCTGCGACGAACGCGCTTCGGTCATGGTGACGAAGCTTTCCTGTGCGTCGGGGCTGGAGGCGAGAATCGGCAGGGCGAACGCCCCTTCGTCCCCTTCGGCACCGAGGGTGACCGCTTCTTCGGTGTGCACCAGGTTACCGTCGACGAAGACCTCGATCAGCATCGGCGCACCGACGGCGAGTCTCTCGTCGATCTCCAGGAGGAGCGGCTGGAGATCAGCCGCCGGGGTACTCTGCGGCTGGAGGGCGGATGCTCCCGCGGCGCTGGCCGTCAGGGCCAGGAGACAAAGGGTCAAGGTACAAAGATTCTTACGCATAAGTAAAGGTTCTCCTTTTCCAAGAAGTAATGGATGAGGAGACGCTATGGCAAAACGGTTCCCCTCGCAGGCTCTCCGCCTGCCAATTTATTGTTACGCCCCCTCTGGACTCGTAAATTTTGGCCTGAAACTCTAATCATTGCAAGCCAAATCCGGGCCTTCCAGATGAATCGTCAGGAGCGATGAACGGCGAGTGCCGTTGAGCCGTCTGGAGGAAGCTACTCGGTGCTCAGGTCTCGTGTGTCGATTCGTCGCAGGGAGAGAACGAGACCTTTCATCATGTCGAGGTATTTGAGAGTGCGATCGAGGTGTTTGGTGAGCTTGCGATCGTCTGCGATCCCTTCGCTCTTGAGATGCCGGCCGATCCCCTGGACGAGAGGTAGCAGGTTCTCGTCGATGGAGACGGCCAGGCGACCGAGCACGTCGTGCACGCCGGGTTTGAGGGTCTGGATGATCTCGCGGCCTTTGGGGGCCTCGGCGAGGCTGCGCAGGGTGTCGTCGAGCCTTTCGAGGTAGGGCGAGAGATCGGCGGATGCCGGGGTGGCTTCCGCCGCGGCCGCCGGCAGCGCGGGAGGGCGCCGTTCGGCGATGGTGGCGATGGACCGTGCCAGGGCCTCGAAGTGCGGGGCCAGGTCCGCGGCAGGCGCCCTCTCTCCATTGCCGAGACCCGCAAGGGATTGCCCCAGGTGGTCGAGGCGCTCGACCACCGCGGCCAGCTGCTGGGAAACCAACCGGGCTCCGTTCTCGAGTCGCGGGGCCAGGTCGTCGGCCGAGGTCGGCTCGGCCGCGAGCCCCTGGAGGGTTTTCTCCAGGCCCGAAACGAGTGGTGCGAGCGCCGACTCGAGGGCTCGTTCCAGGCGTTGCATCTGCAGCTCGGTGGTCTCGGCGTCCGCGTCTGCCCGGTTGTGGCTCTTGGCGGCTCCGGCGAGGGTGTCGCCGATGTGGTGGAGGCGTTCGGAGACCAGGCCGATCTGGCCGATGAGCCGGGTGGCGGGGTCGTCCTCGGCGCCACCCATGGCCTGCACTCGCGCGAAACCGCGTTTGATCTCTTCCCAGCGCTGTTCCTGCTCCGTGGTCATGACTCCCCGTAGCTCCGCCAGCTTGAGCAGGTTGTGCTCGGCACCGGTGGTCAGGGTCTGGGCCTCGCCCTGGTAGTGGTCGTCGACCAGGGACTCCAGCTCCCGCTCGTTCATCACCGCCACGATTTTCTCGGCCAGCTTGTTCATGTTGCGGTAGGAGCCCTGGAGCTGGAATCGCGGCTCGGTGCGGAAGGCGTCGTCCTGGGAGGCGGAGGAGATGTACTCCTGGTTCACGGCGAGCAGGATCTGCTGGATTCGCAGCAGCTTGCGGAGCACCGAGAGCATCTCTTCGAGCTCTACGCCGGAGTATTCGTGGCTCAGCTGATCGGCGGCCTGGCCGTTGCCGGCAGCCATGGCGAAGAGCTTGTGGATGTCGCCGGGCTCCCGGGTGGTGAGGGGAGCGAGCGCGGGGTTCGAGGTCAGAGCGTTCTCGAGATAGCTGAGCGCGAACACTTCTTCTCGACCCTCGAGGATGTCGCCGAGATTGTAGGTGTCGGCGCGGTTGGCGAGCATGTCGGGAATCTGGAACTTCTCCCCCGCCTCGGTGTAGGGATTGCCCGCCATGCAGATGGCGAATCGTTTGCCTCGCAGGTCGTAGGTGCGGGTGCGTCCCTTCCACACGCCTTCGATTCGTCGCTGGGCGTCGCAAAGGGAGATGAACTTCTGCAGCAGCTCGGGATGGGTGTGCTGGATATCGTCGAGGTAGAGCAGCACGTTGTTGCCCATCTCGAGGGCGAAGTTGATCTTCTCGACCTCTTGCCGGGCGGTGGCGTTCGGAGCTTCGCTGGGATCGATGGAGGTGACCGCATGGCCGAGGGCGGGGCCGTTGATCTTTACGAACACCATCCCCAGGCGGTTGGCGATGTACTCCATCAGGGTGGTCTTGCCGTAGCCCGGGGGCGAGATGAGCAGCAGGAGCCCCATCTGGTCGGTGCGTTTGCCCTCGCCGAGGGATCCCATCTGTTTCGCCAGGTTGTCGCCGAAGATGGGAAGGTAGACCTCGTTGATCAGCCGGTTGCGCACGAAGGCGCTCATGACCTTGGGCTGGTACTCGCCGAGCCGCAGCTCCCGGCGCTTGGTCTCGAGCAGCTGGTGTCGTACCTCCTGGTAGTGCCGGAAGCGAGGCACCCGCTGGCTGCGAAAGGTGGTGAGCCGGGCCAGGAACTCGTCCAGGCGCAGGGTCAGCTTGCGTTCCTTGATACGCGGATGTTGCCCCAGGAGATCTTCGACCACGAGCTCCTGCAGCCCGCTGTGGGGGCGGCGCTCGAGGCGCCGGGTGGTGAGCAGAGAAGCCACGACCTCGTCGCGCGCGCGGGCCAGCGCTCGGAGCTTCGGATCCCCGCCGCGGGCGAGGCAGGCGTCGAGCCAGGCGGTGGTGAGCCGGTGGCGGTTGGCGAGGTCGTTCTCGAGCTCGCCGAGGTCGTCCTGGAAGGAACGCAGGTCAGCGTTTTCCTTGAGAAAGGAAGTGAAGGCCTTCTCGAGCTCGGCTGCCTCGCCGCTGGTGGTGAAACGGACGGGATGTTGGGTCAGCTCCTCGAAGAGGTACTGACCCGCCTGGCGAGCGGCTTCTTCGTCGACCTCGAGGCCGTGTGTCGTAAGGAACTCTGTTGAAGCCCGCGACAGCTCTTCGGCGAGCTCGGTGATCGCCGGGCTGTGGCCCAAGCGCGCGCGCAGACGGCCGAGGCTCTGGGCCTGGCGTTCCCAGGTGGCCCGGGCGGTCTGCTCGCTGAAGAACGCCCAGAACAGGCAGGCCAGTGATCTCGCGGCCGGCGTGAAACGCAGGAGGTCGGCGGTGCCGTAGAGAGCGAGCAGCTTCTCCAGGATCAAGGTGGCATCGTGGTCGTGCAAACCGCGCTCGTAACCCTCTTCGTAGCGCTCGCTCGACCACCGCCGGACCACTGCCAGGAGCTGGTCGCGATCGAGGGCGGCCTGTTGCAGCCGGGCCAGGTCGAGGCCGGCTTCGCCTGCTTCGGCGGCGGCCAGCAGGCAGGCGGCCAGGTACTCGCCGCGGTAGACCCGGGGCGTCTCGGAGACGAGCAACTGGTTCCAGACGTCCCGGGTCTGGTTGAACTCGGGGTCGTCGAGCACCTCGTAGTAGTCGGTGCCGGTGAGGTGCAGCGCCATCTGCAGATCGGATTCACGCTCGCCGGTGCGAGGCACCAGGGTGAGATCGAAGGGCTGGGTGTTGACGCTGAAGCGATGGCGACCGAGCTTGAGAACCTCGGCCCCTCCTTCGAAGATCTCCTGCCGATCCCGCAGGGACCGGGCCGCGTCTTCCTTGGCGGCCTTGAGACGCGACTCCAGCTCGTCGGCCTTGACGCTCTCCTGGATCTTCCGCAGCTGGCCGGCGAGGTCTCGCACCTTGGCGACCATGGCGTCGCCGACGAAGTAGGTGTTGAGCTCGTCGGCATCGCCGAGGGCCGACGCGCGCCGCACGATGCCCTGGAGGATCCGGTCCGCGGCCTGGAGCATGCGCCCGGCTCGCCGCTGGCGCTCGTCGAGCAAGGCCTGCTTGCGCGAGCTGAAGGCTTCGTAGACGTCTTCGCGCTTGGTGGCGAGCTGGTCCAGGAAGTCGTCGAACTCACCGAAGCGACTCTCGAGCTCTTCGAGCTGCAGCAGCAGCTTGGAGAGCTGGTCGTCACACTTCTCCGGTGTGTCACACATGGCCAGGGCGCCGCTGACCGCCTGGCCGAGGAGCTTGAACTGCGCCCCGAATTCCGCGGCTCCCTCGGACGTCATCAGCTCCTTGCGTCGGGCCTCCAGCAGGGCGCGGCCGCGGTTGAGGCCCGAGAGGATCTCGGAGACGTCTTCGAGGATCCGGGTGCGAATGGTGGCGTCGGAGATCTCGAGCCCGCCGATGACCTCGGTGAGCAGCTCCAGGCCGTTGCCGACACCCTCGAAGGCTTCGCGGATCGGTTCGGCGGCAGCGGCGGTCTCGACGGTTTCGATCTCCGCGACCTGTCGCTCGATCTGGTGCAGGTAGGGAGCCAGAGCGGAGTCTTCTTGCAGGAAACCGACCATGCGATCGCTGAGCTCGTCGAATTTCTCGGCCAGCAGAGTCTCGAGCTCGTCGAGCTTGCCGAGATCGACATAGCGAAGCTCGCGCAGGGTGAGCAGGTGCCCGCGCTGGTGACGCAGGCGATCGAGGGCGTCGACGAAGCGGTCGACCGAGGCGAGCTCCTGCCGCCGCAGCTCTTCCCACAGGGTGTCGACATCTTTGGACGAGGCGTCGACGGCCTCGGCGGCCCGGCGGCGGAGAGCCTGGACTTTCGCGAACTCGTCGACGATCAGCTCGGCGGTGGCGCGGATCTCGGCCAGGGGGACCGACAAGGCCTCGGCCTCGTCTTCGGTCAGCCAGTAGTAGGCGTCGGCGGCGCGCACGGTGGAGGCGATCAGGTCTTCGTAGCCCACGGCCGACGGGGTCTGCTCCTCGATGGCGCGACAGATGGAGAGGGAGTCGGAGATCCCGCGGACCAGGTCGGGATTGCCGAACGTCTCCAGAAAGGTACCTCTTGAAGGGACCTGGGCGGCGTGCAGATCGCTCATGAACGGTGTCTGCCAGATCTGCATCGGGTGCACCCGGGTGGGCTCGTCGGATTGGGAATTGAAGATCACCATCCGACCGTCTTCGAAAAAGCTGTAGCCGTGGCAGTAGATGGGGTTCTGCACGTCTTTGCGGATCATGTTGTACGACAGGAGGATGCTGCGGCCGCTCTCGCGCTCGTGGAAGATGAAGAGCACGTCCTCACCGTTGGGTGAGCGCACCTTCTTCAAGAACTCCATGGCCGCCACGTCGCCTTCGAAGGTCTTGGTCTCGCCGCTCTGGAGGTAATACCCGCCGGGGAAGATCAGCCCGTGGTCTTCGGGCAGAAGCAGGCACGAGCGGCCGATGGCATCGATCCGGTCGACCTGCTGGTTGCGCGTGTTGAAGACCAGGAAACGTTCGACCTCTTCGTTGTAGGGCCTGATCTTCAGCAGGATCAGGGTCCCTACCCGGGCGTAGGCGATGTCGGCATCGTCGAGGCTCTGTCGGGGATCTGCGACCTCTTCCCGGTAGATTCCGAGCCCGTCTTCCGTGTTGTCCTCGACCTTGACCGTCAGGTCGCCACCCACCGTCTCGACGAAGACCTCGTCGAGAATGTTGACGTGTGGATGCCGCCCGTGCACATGGTCCTCACGGGTGGTGGGGGTCCACTCGAAGTCGTGGGACGGCGGGAAGGTATGGTCGCGCTCGCCGCGACCATCGATGTACCGGACCCTGCCGTCGGGCTCCACGGCCCAGCGGAAAACCCGCAGATCCTTGGCACCGGCGCCGATCTGGAAGACGGCGAGCAGCTTGGTTTCGGTCCGGCGGATCTGGAGCAGCCGCGCGTTCTTGTAGTACTTGAAGAGCTCGCGGAAATCGCTGACGAAGCTGCTGTCGGCCAGGTAGTTGGACCGATCGTCGCCGGAGACCTCTTCGAACGAAAACCGCCCCTCCGACTCCTGGAAGGAATGCAGGCTGAGGACGTCGTCGACCTTGGTGTCGGTGCGTAGGCCGAGGAAGACCTGGTAGCCGAAGAGAAGATACCGGCCGGTGGCGCGGATGTCCCGAGGCACGCAGTTGTTCTCGGTGCGGATCCGCTCGTTGCCGATCACCTTCATCTCGGTGCCGCCGAACAGCTCGAGCCGGCGGCTGTTCAGGCGATCGGCGCGTTGCCGCAGGTCGGCGGCGTGCTCGCGCAGCCGGTCGCGGAGAATTTCGTAGGTGCCGTGCTCCAGGGAGCTGGCTTCTCCAGCGGCCTCGGTGTCGGCGGCTGTCTGGCTCTCTTCACTCATTGCGTCGCTCGGATTCCTTCGGGCGTCTCAGGGATCGATCGGCTTCGGCACGTCGCGGGCTCAGTCCTCGCTCTGCCGCGGATCCCCGAGCTTGAGGGAGTCGACACCGAGGCGTTCGGCCACCTCCAGCAACTGCCCCATCTTCACCTGCCGGTCGCCCTCGCTGCGCTCCGCGAGGCCGTGGAGCAGAGAGGCGAGAGAAAGATTTCGCAGGTCGCCGCTCGACACTGCCGGGCGGGTGAGGACGTCTTTGAGATCCTCGGTGAAGCTGGACTCGCCTTCGAGATAGTCGTGCAGGAGCTTCTGGCCGGTTGCGCTCTTGTCGATGAATCCGTCGACCGCCTTGCCGTGGCTGATGGCGCCCACCAGGCGATCGAAGAAGATGTCGGAGCCGCCGACGATATCGATGTTCGCGGCCTTGAGCCCCTCGGCCACCAGCGACGCCTGGGCCTCGGCCACCTTCCGGTGAGCCTCGACCTTCGCCAGCTCGATGTCTCTGCCCGTCTCGAGGCGCAGCCGGTACTCCTCGTGCTCGCGGCTCGCGGCGTCGAGAGCTTTCATGGACTCGGCCTTCTCGGCCAGGCCCTCGGCTTCGGCCTTGAGCTTCTCGCGGATCCCCTCGGCCTCGGCCAGCCCCTTCTCCTTCAACACCAGAGCTTCGATC
Organism: uncultured Thermoanaerobaculia bacterium; assembly: GCA_964565225.1. Classification (GTDB taxonomy): domain Bacteria; phylum Acidobacteriota; class Thermoanaerobaculia; order Multivoradales; family J023; genus CAZMEL01. The sequence continues at coordinate 20,329 of CAZMEL010000024.1, forward strand.
AGGCGCTGCTTCTCCTCTGCCTGGGCGTCGGCTTCCTTGATCCGTGCCTCGGCGAAGCCCATCTTCTCGGTGGCCTGGGCATCGGCTTCCTTGACCCGAACCTCGGCCAGGCCGAGCTTCTCGATGGCTTCGGCGTCGCGCTCGCGGACCTGCACCGCTGCCAGACCCGCGGCGGCGCTCTCGGCCTGGGTGCCCTCGGCCAGCCGGATCTTGGCCTTGGCCTCGCGGTCGGCGGCCTCGAGCTGCGCCTCGGCCAGGATCAACTGCTCGCGGCCCTTGAACTTGGCGGCCTCCTCGGCGGCCTCGGCGGCCTTGATGTTCTTGACCAGCTCTTCCTGGGCCTCGGCCTCGGCGGCGATGATCGTCGCTTCTTTGCCTCGGCTTGCCTCTTCCACCAACCGCAGACGTTTGATCGCTTCTTCTTCCTCGGCCACGGTTTTCTCGACCGAGATCCGTTCCCGGACCACCGTTGCGATATCTCGTTTCTCCTGCTCCACCTCTTTGTTCTTGGCGATGGTCTGGAGCTCGGTCTCCCGCTCGCGATCGATCACCTCGAGCATGCGGTCCTTCTCGACCCGCTCGGTCTCGACGGCGACCACCCGTTCGCGATTCTTGCGCGCCACCTCGACCTGGCGATCCATGTTCTCCTGCTGGATCGCCACCTCTTCTTCGGTCTTGATGCGGGCGGTCTCGGCCTTGAGCTTCTCTTCCGCCTGGATCTTCTGGGTTTCGGCCTCTTCCCGTGCCTTGACGCTATCGATCTCGCGTCTCTGCTTGGCCTCGGCGTCGGCCTTCTGGCGTTCGAGCTCGAGGATGGCCTCGGCGGCTTCCACATCCTGCTTGGTGATCAGCTTTCTCTCGTTGTTCTGGAATTCGTTGGTCTTCACGTGCTCGATGGCGGTGAGCTCGGTGATCTTGCGAATACCCTGGGCATCGAGGATGTTGTGCTGGTCGAGCTGGGTCAGAGGGGTCTGCTCGAGATAGTCGATGGCGCAGTCTTCGAGGGAGTAGCCGTTGAGGTCGGTGCCGATCACACGGATGATCTGGTCGCGGAACTCGTCGCGTTTGGTGTAGAGATCGACGAAGTCGAGTTGTTTACCCGCGGTCTTGAGGGCCTCGGAGAACTTGGCAGCGAAGAGGATCTCCAGGGTCTTCTGGTCGGAGGCCCGGTTGCAGCCGATGTTCTGCGCCACCTTGATCACGTCTTCCTCGGTCTTGTTGACCCGGACGAAGAAGGTGACCTTGATGTCGGCGCGGATGTTGTCCTGGCAGATCAAACCGTCGGAGCCGCTGCGGTCGATCTCGATGGTCTTCACCGAGATGTCCATCAGCTCGGCCTTCTGCATGATGGGGATCACCAGGCCGCCGGTGAAGCTGACGTTCACCTGACCGGACATGACGTTGCTGACGATGAGAGCTTTTCCCTGCTCGACTTTTGTGATGAGAAATGCCATGGGGTCTCCTTGACGTGAAGGCTCGAAACGTAGAGTCGGTCACTCCGGCGTCGGTCTCGGACGCGGAGTCGAGCCCCGGCCTCTCGTTCGACTCGGAAGGCTCGAAAAATCTATCTGCAGGCGCCGTGTCCTCGTCCAGAGAAACATTGGACGGGCACCCTTTCCGGGTTGTGGTCGAATCTTAGCCGTTCGAGGTCACGAAGTATCTGCCGGCAAGAGATGCTCGTCCATGGGCATGATGAAGAAAATCTCCTGCAGCGGATCGTATTCGAAGATCAGCGCCCGGGCATTGCGACGCAGCATCGGATCGGGCTCGTGGCTGCGGACCTGGATCAGGAGCTCGACTCCTTCGTCGTCGAGCACCTCGGCCTGGCCGAACTTCTGGTCGACGGTGAGGGTCGTGACCCGGCAGGTGCGTCCCACGAGGTCGCGGCGATGGGTCACGGGGGCGATGCGGAAGATCTTCCGCAAAGGGCGGATGGCGAGTCCGGTGGCCCCGACGGACAGGACCGAGGCACCCAGGCCGATTCCGAAGAGGATCAGGAGCCCTCCGCCGGCCAGAAACGGAACCGTTGCCGCCAGCCAGGTGCCCGCCAGGGAGAAGAACCAGCCGAAGAAGGCGAGGAGCGAGCCGGTGATGGCGAGCGGAACCCCGCTCAGGCCCAGGCAGCCGTCGCGACCCTCGGTCAGACCGTCCGCGGCGCCTTCGACCAAGCCTTCTGCCGTCCCGTCGACCGCGCCTCCGAAGAAACCCTCGATCAGGTCGAGGAGACCATCGAATATTTCGAGGTCCAGAAGGCCGAGGAGAACCGTCAGCCAGTACAGGCAGACCAGGCCGACGAACACGGTGAAAACCGTGGTGGGCATGGTAAACGCGGCATCGTAGAGGGCTTTCATGAATCACTGTTCCAGGAATCGGACATGTTTTCCTCTACGGGGGGTGAGTACCGGGTATTCGTTCGGTCCCCTCCGCCCAGGTGCCCTCCGCCCAGGTGCCAGCCACCTGTGCCGATCCACGGGTGCCCTCTCCATAGGTGGCAGCCACCTGTGCTGATCCACGGGTGCCAGCCACCTGTGCTGATCCGGCCACCTGTGCTGATCCGGCCACCTGTGCTGATCCGGCCACCTGTGCCCTCTCCACAGGTGCTGCCACATAGGTGCCAGCCACCTGTGATGATCCGGATCTGATGATCCGCGGGTGCCAGCCACCTGTGATGATCCGGATCTGATGATCCGCGGGTGCCAGCCACCTGTGATGATCCTCGGGTGCCACTCGAAGGCTGGCTGCGGACGCCTCGAAGCGACTTCTTGAAGAATTGGCTGTCGAATCACGAGCACTCTTTCGTCTAGGAAGGGTGTCATGAGTAGACCACTACGAAACGTTCGTCCAGACGGTACTTGCTTCGAGATCACCACTCGAGTCATGCAGGGCAGATTCTTGCTGCCTCCCGGCGATCACTTCCGACGAATTGCCATCGGCATTCTCGCACGAGCCAAGGAGCTGTATCCCATTGAGCTCTATGGGTTTTGCGGCTTGTCGAACCACGTCCATCTACTGGTCGGCGCCCAGGACGTGGACCTCCTCGCAGGTTTCATGTGTCACCTGAAGAGCAACCTGGCTCGGGAGGCTGGCAGAATCGTTGGCTGGAGGGAGAAATTCTGGGGGCAACGGTACCGCGCGATCGAGATCAGTGACGAAGAGGAGGCCTGGGTCGCCCGATTGCGCTACTTGCTGAGTCATGGGGTCAAGGAGAATCTGGTGCTCTGTTGTCGAGACTGGCCAGGGTTGCAGTGCATCGACGCTCTGACCACGGGAAAGCCTCTGGAGGGTGTCTGGATCGATCGCACTCGAAGGACGGCGACGGGAGAACCTACGAATCATTCGTACGTCCTGGAGCTCGACCCCATCCCTTGTTGGCGGCACCTGTCGAAACAGGAGCATCAGGCACGAATTGCCGGCCTCGTTACCGAGATCGATGAAGAGAATGCCGAGCGGATCGTCCTGGGCGGCGGGGCACCGCCTCTCGGGATCGAGGCGATCCTCGCCCAGGATCCTCACGACAAGCCGGAAGACTTCGAGCCCAAACCGGCGCCAGGCTTTCACGCAGCGACCCGATCGGTTCGGGCCCTGATGAAAGAGGCCTATCGGCTTTTTGTCGAGGCGTATCGTGCGGCCGCGAAGCGACTGCGAGCGGGCGATCTGACCGTCGAGTTTCCTCCGGGGTGTTTTCCGCCACCTCGCCGCTTCGTGTCGGCCCGATACGGGACGTCCGCTCCTCGCGATGGTCCCCTGTAAAGAGAGGGGCGGGCAAGCCGTCAATAGCCCCAGGAGGGCCAGAGCAGCTCCGTGCCCGTCACCTTGCCCAGGCCTTCGGAGTACATGCGTGCCGTTTCCACGAGGCCGGGAGACAGCAGGTGGCGTCCGTCGTGGTCCTGCAAAAAGAGGTGTTTCCAGGTCTCTCGGGTCCCGAGCTGCACCTTCCGGTTCTTCACTTGGTGATAGAGGCGCTCCAGGCGTAGCTCGAGCGCTGCCAAGCCGACGGTCGTAAAGTAGGAGCCCGACCTCTGTGTTGCCAGCCACTCGCTGATCTCTTCGGGGGTCTCGAACCGGTGGACCTGGTCCGCCAGGTTCCTGCTCGGCTCTTTGGCCTGGCTGATCAGGCCGTGGGCCCGCAGATCGATGAAGCCATTGTTGGCGATGGTCCAGTCGCGCAGGGTCTCGTAGGAAGTGCCGGCCTCCTCGGCCGTTTTCTGCCAGGAGAGGTGCAGATCCTGTGCCGTCGCGATCGCCATATCGAGCGGGGCCGCGTAGGGGCCCACGAGGATTCGATCTCCCTTGCCCGACGGGTCGGAATAGAGGATCGGGATCCCGAGAGATGTGATGGCCTGGAGGTATCTGCCGATCTGGGTGGCCAGGCGCGCCAGAAATTTTTCACGACCCGGCAGGCGGCGCCCTTGCTGGCGCGGATCGAACCCCAGCAGATGCCCGGCCGATTCCATCGAGCGGGTCTCGCAGAGCTCTGCCAGGAGAAGTGCCAGGCGTTTGTGGTCGAGCTCGGCGAGATCTTCGAACGAAGGGATCCGCGTCTCTCGCCAGAGAAACTCGTCGGGATCGGTGAGGCTTCCAAGGAGGGTCTGCTCTTCGTAGGTCTCGAATTTCTGGCCGAGCTCTCGAAGCCGCAGAAGCAACATGATCAGGCCGAGCTCGTGCAGGCGTGCCTGGTGGGTGGCGGATCCCAGGGCTTGAAACGCCTGGAGGTTGAAGGGGCCGTGGTGGGCCCGCATCAGCTGGGGGTAGTTGTCCAGGAGGCGGAGGGCGAAGTAGGAGTTCTCGGTTTCGCCGTAGTAGCAGATCTTGTCCTGGAACCAATCCCGCCTTCGCTCGGGGCCGAAGAGGGCGTGGCGAACCAAGACCATGGCCAGCTCTTCGGGGATGGCGACCTTCATGACGTTGTAGAGAGCTATACAGTTGGCGACCGAGAAGAGGCCGTTCTCGCCCGACCGGATCGCGGCGTCCACGATCAATTCGCGACCACCACCGAACTCGAGGGGCTCGTTTTCCGGGGCCCCTTCGCCGGGAGACAGGGGAAGACGGTGGAACGGATAGAGGAGGATGGACTCGGAATCGAGGTCGGCCGGGCGTACCGGGTTGTGGTCGAGCGCGGCGAGTCGGCTCTGCAGAGTGCCCCGGATGCCTCGATCCGCAGGTAGGTGGCACCGGAACTCCACGGCGTCGATACCGATGGCGGCGGCGGTGACCAACACGTCGAAGCCCTGGTCGATATAGAGCTGGGTCAGCTCGTCTGCGAAGTACTTCTTGTCGACCAGGCGTTTGCCGAGGGCGCTGTGGGCAAAACCGAGGCGGATCTCCGCCTGCCCTCCATCGACCCGATACATTCCACCCACGGCCGTGGTGTGGGCGATCACCACGTGGCGGGCGTAGCGTTGCTGAATGACCGCCAGACCGCGGACGAAGGTCTCGAGGTAGTGCTTCTTGATTCTTTGTTTCGCCGGATGATCGAGGCCGTGCTCCGCCGTCAGCCGGTCGATCGCGACGAGGGTGTAGGTCGCCACGCTGGGAAGCGGAATCGCCACGGCGACCGAGTGCAGAAGATCGCTGTCGAGGCCCTTGGCGAAATCGAGGAAAGGACACCGCTGGTTGGCGAAGTAGTCCTTGAGCGTGGCCTCCAGGTCGAAGGAAGCTCCATCCTCCGTACGGCGCCGCTCCACGGTATCGGGAAGATCTTGAGGAATTTCGAGCTGCAGCAGGGAGAAGTGCAGGTCGATCCGATCGTCGATACGGTAGTGCCTTCGCGGCTCGACTTTCTCGATATCCACCTGGTCTTCGAGAGCCAGATACAGGCGGCTGACGAACTTGGTGATCTCTTTGTCGGAGAGGCCCGTGGCATGGATTTCGCCGGTCAAGGGCCGCTGCCGGCAGGTCTTGGACAGGAGAATCAGGCGGCAGAGCTCCATGATCGAGGCTCCACCCACGGCTCCGGTGCCACCGAAGACCACGAAACGCACGGGGTGTCGGCCGCCACCCGGGAGCAGGCGGGTCGACAACAGGTGTTCTAGAGATTCGAATTCGTGATAGAGCGTCCGCATATCTCGGTTTTCTTCGGGTGCGGGCAATCCACGAGCCCAGCCTGGGAAGCAGGTTCGATTGGACGGTAAGAAATGACTCCGGCCAGAATTTGAACAGAGGCCTCCATCATATATGGAGATCGAGGCTTCGTGCCGAGCTCCGGTGAGTTTGACCAACAGGGGAACGGGTTATGATTCTCCAATGTCGCCATGGATCCCAATGTCTCTCCTCCTCGTGGCAGGCGGGCTCTTCGACCCCGCGTTGCTGCCGACCCCCGAGGAGACCCGATCCGAGCTGAGCGCGGTTTGCCAGCGTCTGGCTCGAGGCGAGAATCCCTACTTCGGAAATGCCCTGGCAAGGCGTCTCGAGACCAGGATCGGGACCCTGAAAGAAGATGGGGATGCCGAGCTCGCGGTCGGGCTGAGGGGGCGTCTCGCCGAAGAGTATCTGCGGCTCGGGCAGCTCGACGATGCCCGCGCTCGCCTGCTCGAAGCCCTGCAGATCACCGAGTCCCGGGAGCTTCCGGCCGGCCTTCGCAGCCGACTGGTGTACCTGCTGGGATTGTGTGAGCTACGGCTGGCCGAACGCCAGAACTGTGTGGCCCACCACGGCGGCGAGAGCTGTATCCTCCCCCTCGCCGAAGGTGGAATCCATCGCGACCCCGATGCGGCGCGGCGCGCCATGAAGCACTTCGAGACAACCCTCGAGGAGAATCCCGAAGAGGTGCAGGCGCGCTGGTTGTTGAACCTGGCCTCGCTGGTCGCTGGTGAGGGCTTCGATGCGGTCGCTCCGAATCTGCGAATGGCTCCCGCGGCGGCAGCCCGGCTGACGGAGGCCGGGAACGGAGCCCGGTGGGCCAATCTCGCGTCGGAGCTCGGGGTCGACGCGATCGACCTGGCGGGAGGCTCCGTGATCGAGGACTTCGACGGGGATGGTTGGCTCGACCTCGTGACGTCGACCTGGGATCCTTGCGGCCCGCTGAAGGCGTTTCGAAACGATGGCCGAGGCCGATTCGAGGAGGTCACCGAGGCCTGGGGGCTACACGGGCAGCTCGGGGGCCTGAACCTCTCGCATGCCGATTTCGACAACGACGGTCGGCAAGACCTGCTGGTCCTGCGGGGTGCCTGGCTCGGAGACGACGGCAAGGTCAGGAACTCACTGCTGCGCAACGACCTCGGGTCGAGCGGTGGTGGATTTCAGGATGTCACGGCGGTTGCCGGATTGGCCTATCCCTCGTACCCGACACAGACCGGGGCCTGGGCCGACTACGACGGGGACGGAGATCTCGACCTGTACGTGGGCAACGAAGCGGCTTCGAGCCAGGTCTTCTCCTGGCAGATGGCCGAGAATCCCGGCCGTCCTTTCCCCTCCCAGCTGTTCCAGAACCAGGGGGACGGGACTTTCATCGACAAGGCACGAGAGGCCGGGGTCATGAATCTCCGTTTTGCCAAGGGTGTGGCCTGGGGCGACTTCGACAACGATGGCGACCCCGACCTCTACGTCTCGAATATCGGTCTCAACCGGCTGTACCGGAACGAGGGTGTCGGCGCCGACGGAAAGGTGCGTTTCACGGACGTTGCTCCACAGCTCGGAGTGACGGCACCGGAGCGAGCGAGCTTCGCCATCTGGTTCTTCGACGTCGACAACGATGGTGATCTCGACCTCTTCGTCTCCGACTACAGCGCCCGGTTTCGCCGAGTTTCGTCCTGGTATGTCGGCGAGGACCCGGGGCCGGAAGGCCACTCGAGGCTGTACCGCAATGTGGGTGGCACCTTCGAGGATGTGTCGTTGGAAGTGGGGTTCGATCGGCCTCTGTTGCCGATGGGAGCGAATTTCGGTGATCTCGACAACGACGGCTGGCTCGATGTGTTCCTGGGAACCGGGGTGCCGGACCTCGAGGCGGCGATGCCCGACGCGGTATTTCGAAATCTCGAAGGAAAGCGGTTCCAGGAAGTGACCTTCTCGGCCGGATTCGGGCATTTGCAGAAGGGGCACGGGGTGTCGTTCGGAGATCTCGATCACGATGGAGATCTGGACGTGTTGCATCAGATAGGAGGTGCCTTCCCGTCGGACGGCTTTGCCAACGCCCTCTACGAGAACCCGGGGAACGATCATTCCTGGGTAGCCTTCGAGCTCGAGGGGAAACGTGCGAATCGCTCGGGCCTCGGGGCTCGAATCGAAGTGCGGGTTGCCGGCGAGGGCCAGGGTCGCTCGATCCATCGGGTCGTCGGCACCGGAGGGTCGTTCGGGAGCTCGAGCCTGCGGCAGGTCATCGGCCTCGGCACGGCCCGCCGAATCGAGCGAGTCGAGATCCTCTGGCCGGGTAGCGGGGCTCGTCAAACCTTGAAAGGCCTGGAGCCCGAACGGCTCTACCGGATCCTCGAGGGGGAGGATCAGCCCGTGTCTCTGGAGCTTTCCCCGGTTCGGCTGGGGGGTCGAGAGCAGGAGCAGGAACCATGAGGAACCGTCGTATGCAACGAGCAGTTCGTCGAGGCGAAGAAGGTGGAGCCTGGAGATGTCTCCGGATCCGGGCCGCAGTGGTGCTGGGTTTCATGGCCCTGCTCGGCTCGGTGCCTGCGTCCTGGGCGCAGGCGGCTTCGGAAGAGTCCGTCGCGCGGCTACGAGAGGTGATCTCCCAGGTCGAAGGTGGCGACCTCGAAGGCGCTATCGAGAAGCTGGAACGAGACGGGGCAGCCGAGGCGGCGAGCCCGCTCACGGCCTTGCTCGGGACCCTCTATCTCGAGTCCGGCCGGGTGGCCGAAGCCTTCGCGGTCCTCGGTCCGATGGCGAAGGAGACCGAGGCGGATCCGGCCGTTCTCTACAACGCGGCGCGGGCCGCTCTGCGCCTGGGCAACCGCGCCGAAGGAGAGGAGCTTCTCACCCGCTCGGCCGCGAAGATTCCTCTCTCGCCGGCCGGCAGGGAGCTCGGTCTGCTGCGAGGCCGGCAAGGGAGTACGACCGAAGCCTACCGACTCCTCCGTCCTTGGGCCCTGGCGAATCCCGGCGATTTCGAAGCCCGTCAGGCGGCGGCGATCTGTGCTCTGCAGCTGGAACGACCCGCGGAAGCCGAAGAGCTGCTGGCCGATCTGCCTCAGGATCAACCGAGAGTGCGCTTGCTCTGGGCCCGCTTGTTGATGGCGAAAGACGATCCACGAGCGGCGATCGCCACCCTCGCGCCCCTGGAAGCCGAAGTGTCGGCAGAGATCGAGGGCGACCTCCGTCGAACCCTGGGAGAGGCCTATCTCCTGACCGGGCGGTCCGACCTGGCCGTTGCCCAGCTGTCCCGGCTTTCCGACTCCGCCCCCTCCGACGCGCTACTGCTGGCGCAGGCCCACTACCAGAACGGCGATCCCGAGAAAGCCCAGGAAGCGCTCGGCCCGTTTGCCGGTGCCGTTCTGGAAAAACCGGCGGAAGCGTGGAAAGGGAGCGACCGGGACCTGGCAGCCAAGGTGGCCCTGGAGCTCGGGCGGGCTCGGGTGGCAAGTGGTGACCCTGCAGCTGCGGTCGAGGCGTTGGAGAAAGCCTCCGAGCTCGATCCGTGGGAAAAACAGATCTGGCAACAGCTGGGCCAGGCGCTGGCGGCGTCTGGCCGTCGCGACGAAGCCACCCGAGCTCTCGAGGAGTTCCGGCGCCTGGCCGAAGCCGAGGCGTCTCCTGGAGATCGGGTCGTCGAGCTCGAACAGGATGCCAGGGACCCCACCGGCAAGGTGATGCGCGAAGCGCAGCTCTGGTTGGGCCGCGGCGAGCCGCAGCGAGCTCTCGAGCTGGCCCGCAGGGAAAACGGCCTGGCCCCTGACGATCTCCGCCCGCGGTTCGTCGAGGTGCAGGCACTGTTGATGATGCGGCAAGTGGAAGAAGCGGCTGCTGCCGCGGAAGCAACACTCCTCGAGGCCCCGGGCAATGCCGATGCCCAATACCAGCTGGGGCTCGCTCGCATGGCGCAGGAGCGCATGGAAGAAGCGGAAGCAGCCTTGCGGAAGGCCCTCGAGCTGGCTCCCGAGCACACGGCAGCGTTGAACGACCTCGCGGTATTGCTGCTGGCGATGGACAGGGTGGACGAAGGCCGCCAGATGTTGGAACGGGTGTTGGCTCTCCGCCCGGACGACCCGGTGGCGAAAGCGAACCTCGCCCGAATCGAGGGACGTTGAGAGAGTGCTCGCGGACGCGCCGCCCGATCCACGGCGGACGCTGACCACGGTCTACGCCCTCGGGCTCGGGGCGCTGGCCGTGTTGCTGCAGGTCATCACCCCGATCATCGCCTTCGATACGGATCTCTGGTACCACCTCTCCCACGGGCGAACCGTGGTCGAGAGCGGTGAGATTCCTACCACGAGCTATTTCTCCTATCTCGACCCTCCCCGCTCTTGGGTCGACTACTACTGGGGTTTTCAGGTTCTCGCCTACGGCGCCTTCGAAATGGCCGGTTACTGGGGGCTCCTGGTGCTGCGGGGCCTCGGATTCGCGGCGCTCCTCGGGATCGTCGGGAGCTGGCTCGGGATCTCGAAGGCCTCGGGTTGGCGCCTGGTGTTGTGGGCGGCGTTGATCGTCCAGTTCTTCCCCAAGGCCCAGCTCGTGAGGCCCCATGCCGCGAGCTACCTCTGTATCGCTCTCTTCCTCTGGATTCTCGAACAGCGCCGGTCCTGGATGCCGGCCCTGCCGTTGGTGGCCTGGGGCTGGGTCAATCTCCACGGCGTCGAGTATCCGATTCTGCTCGTGATCATCGCCGCCTATGGAGTCGAGGCGGTGGTTCGGCGGCGGAAGACCGAGAATCTGCACCGAGAGCTCGCCGTGTACCTGCTCTGCCTCGTGGCCATTTTCCTGACACCCCACGGGGCGCGGCTCCTCTCGGTACCCTTTCGTTCGACCGAGCTCGCGTCGCAATACCTCACCGAGCTGGCACGGCCCGAGCTGTGGGAGCTCTTCTCGTTGTCCGTCTCGCCCCACACCGTACCCACTCTCACGGTGGTCTCGTTCTTCTTCGTCGCCTCTCTGCTCTGTGCGGTGGGGAGCCTTCGCCGCGGGCAGGCCTTCGCTCCCCTATTGCTCTGGGTTGCGGGTTGTGCCCTGCTCCTGCGCGGCTTCCGCTTTCACCACGAATTCACTCTGCTCTCGTTGCCCCTTCTGCTCTCGCAGGGCCCTCCGATCTTGCTGTCCCCCCGGCTGGCCGTGCGGAGGATGGCCGATCTCGGGGTGCTCCTCTGCTGTGCCCTGCCGCTGGTCGCGCTGCTCCCGCGAACGAGCCAGATGGCAGAGAGCTTTCCCCTGTCCTTGCGCAATCTGCCCCACGGTGCTGCGCGTTTTCTGGTCGAGCATGGCGCGGGCGGGCGGGTCATGAACCCACCCAACTTCGGCGGGTACCTGCAGTGGGAGCTGGGCGAGGATTTTCGGATCTTCATGGATATGGAGGTCCCGTTCCTGTTCAGCGACCTCGACATCTACGAGGTGAGCGCCGCCTTTGTCGATTCCCCGGCGCTGGCCCACGTATTGGCTCGGGATCGTCCGACCTTCATCGCCGCGCCTCGCCAGCCCGACGACTTCTCGCGCCTGGCCCGCGAGCATCCACGCTACGTGCCCGTATTCTTCGACGATCTGGTCGTCGTCTATGCCGACCAGCAGCAGCGGCCGGAGCTCGTGTCTCGTTTTCGACTGCAGGCCCTCGACCCCTACGCTCTGGAGCAGAAGTCTCTGTCGGAGCTGCCGGCCGAACAAAAGGCCGCGTGGCAGCTAGAGCTGGAGAGAGTCGCCGGAATCGACGGACGGATCGTTGCCGTGAACCAGGCTCTGGCGATCCTCTACCTGCAGTCGGGCGACTTGCCACGGGCCGAGGCACGGGTGTTGGCGATCTTGGACCGCGACCGCCGTATCGCCCGCGGATGGCAGCTCCGAGGCGACTGGTTTCGCAGCTCGGGCCAGCTGGCGGAGGCCCTGGCCGCCTACCGGAAAGCTCTCCGGCTGAGCACGGAAGAGGTCGAGGAACGTTCGATCTCGCGTTCGATGGCCAGCTTGCTCGACGAAATGCAGCGGCCGGAAAAGGCCTATCGAGCGTTGCTTCGTGCGGTCGGGTCCTTCGATCCCCACGCTTCCTGTGTCGATCTCTACAACCTGGGGATCCTGGCGGCGCGCACTGGCCGACTCGAAGATGCCCATCGCCTCCTGACCTGGGCCTCTCTGAAGGCGCCACCCGACCAGACGATATGGGAAGAAAGGGTCCGATCGGCTCTCCGATCTCTCGAAACCCCGGAATCGGCACCTTAGAGGTGCCACCCACCTGTGATGGGTGGGTGATTTAGAGGTGCGGGCACCTTAGAGGTGCCACCCACCTGTGATTCGACTCAGGTCGTTCGCGGCTCCGAGTCGGTCCGGGTGCGGTAGATCCATCCGCCGAAGCCGAGAAGAGCGAGAAGCGCCAGGGCGCCACCGAGACGAATTCCCGAGTCTTCGAAACGGATCCGGACCTCGGCACAGGTGGGTGGCACCTCGATGACCAGGTGGTGGGAAGGGGTTTCGGCGAGGGGAATCGGGCGGTCGTCGGCGTAGGCTCGGTAGGCGGCGAGAGGTGCCAGGGTGATACGGACGGGGCCGCTTCGGCCTTTGGTTTCGATCCGCACCTCGTTGGCCAGGAAGCGGGTTTCGAGGGCCTGGTAGGGAGAGTCGACGAAGGCGGCGAATGGCCAGGCGGCGGGATTCTCCCAGACGTCGATACCGTCTCGCGAGGAAAGGAGCCGGAGGAGGGGAAGGGATTCGATTCTCGAACGCAGCTCGTCTCGCGACGGCACCAGCAGGTATCGGACGCTCCACGAGCTCAGGTGCTCGAGGGCCCTCGGGTCGAGATCCCAGCGGAAGATGTTCGAGAACTCCAGGCCCATGGCGAGGTCGAGGCGGCTGCGGGCGATCAGGGGATCGTACCCCCCGAGATGGTACGCATTGGCGAGAGAGGCGAAGTTGAAGATCAGGTAGCGGGCGATTCGCGACTCGTCGGGCGCCAGCCAGAGCGACACGACCCGCCCGGCCGACGGATCCCCGAGGCGTTCGGCGGTTTCGGCAACCAGCTCTTCGACCGTGCCGTGCAGTCGGTTGGGACCGAAGGGGCGGTCGTGAGCCGGGTCGAAGAGCACGGCCAGGTTGGTGCCGATCGCCACCGTCAGCACCAGGGCGGCGAGCCACTGGCCGTCGCGAGGTCGGCGACGCCGGACGAGCTCGCAAGCTCCGACCACCGCCACGGTGGTGAAGAAGAGGAAGAGCAGGAAGAACTTGAAGGGCCAGCGAAAGCTCGACAGGAGCGGGAGCCAGTAGGCCACGCCGTAGGCCCGGGTCGAGAACAGGAGCGCGAGGAGGGCCACGAGGCCGGCGGCCACGAAGGGGCCCGCTCCCGGTCGTCGACGCAGAAAGAAGAGAAGCAGCAGCAAGGCGAGCAGGCAGGGGGCGCCGACATAGAAGATCGAGGCCCCCGCCTGGTGGATGACCGGTCCGGTCGGACGCAGCATCTGGGCGTCGACGAAGCTCCCCAGCGGCATGGCGTTGGAGATGAACTCTTCGAAGGAAAGGGAGCCGGTGCGGTAGGCGGAAAGGCTCTTGGCCTCCAGCATCGGCAGCAATACCGGGGCCGCGAGCAGACCGCAACCGAGAATCGCTACGGCGTAGGCGGCCGCGGACCGGCTCCATCGTCGGCGAGCCTCGGAATCGACGAGCCATCGGGCGCCGAGGTAGAAGAGATCGAGCAGCGCCGCCAGCACCGGATACTGGACATACCCCTGGTAGAAGTAGAGGGCCTTGACCGCCGCGAGGGCAGCGATGCGCGAGGGGGAAGGACGCCGCAACAGGCTTTCGAGAGCGAGCAGGTTGAGCGGCAGAACCATCGCCGAGTAGGTCACGACGATCCAGTTGCGCCCCACCTGGGCCAGGAAGGGAAAGGTCACCCAGAGCAGCCCTCCGCCCGCGGCGATCCAGCGCTGTGCCCCGAGCCGGTGGCGCAGGAGCGCGGACATGGCGAGGGCTCCGCCCACCAGGTGGAGAGAGGCGAGCACATCCATGGTGTGGCGGAGATCGCCGAGGAGGGTTTGGGAGAGGCCCGCCGCGAGATAAACCGCGGGATAGAGCACTGCGGACTGGCCGCTGCCGTGGTAGAGGTAGCCGAGGTACTGGTGGAAGCTCACCAGGGGAAGCTCGCCGTGGGTGGCGAGAGTGCGCCAGTTGAAGGCGTATTGGGGCAGGAAGAAGGTCGCGTTGTCGTCCCAGAGGAAATACGAAGGAAAGACCGCCTGCAGGCCGGCGAGCCAGGCGAGAGTGGCGAGGAGCAACGCCAGGTCGGCGCTGAGATCTCGGGGCGACCAGGGGGGCGAGTCTGGATGGGCAACCGAAGTCACGACGGGTGGCACGGTATCTCATTTTCCAAGTTTCGTCCCGGTCCTCGGAGGATCTTTCGAACGATATACTCTGGTTCAGATTCATTCGAGCCGTGTAGCCTTCTCCTTCCGCGACTTCTCTGTTCGAGGTGCAAATGACGGTACGAATCGAAAAAGACGGACCGGTGACGACCGTGATCCTGTCGCGCCCGGAGGTGCGCAACGCCGTGGATCGAGACACGGCGGAGGCGCTGGCGTCGGCGTTTCGCCAGTTCGAAGCGGATTCCGAGGCTCGGGCCGCAGTACTGTGGGGCGAAGGCGGAAACTTCTGTTCCGGGGCCGACCTCAAGGCGGTCGCCTCCGGCCACGGGCAGCGACTGTCTCCCGATGGCGACGGTCCGATGGGACCGACCTACCTGAAGCTCGGCAAACCGGTGATCGCCGCGGTCGCTGGTCACGCCGTGGCCGGGGGTTTCGAGCTGGCGATCTGGTGTGACCTGCGAGTGGTCGAAGAGGGGGCGACCTTCGGCGTCTTCTGCCGTCGGTTCGGCGTTCCCCTGGTCGACGGAGGTACCGTCCGGCTGCCTCGCCTGATCGGCCTGTCCCGCGCGCTGGACCTGATCCTCACCGGCCGCCCGGTAGGAGCAGAAGAGGCCTTGGGCATGGGCCTGGCCAACCGGGTGGTGGCGGACGGTTCGAGCCGCGAGGAAGCCGAGGCCCTGGCGAGATCTCTCGCCCGCTTCCCGCAGGAATGCCTGAGCAATGATCGAGCGAGCACGTTCGAGTCGATGTCGCTGACGATGGAAGAAGGGCTTCTCAACGAGCTGCAGCGAGGCATGAGCACGTTGCAGAGCGGTGAGGGTTTTGCCGGAGCCAAACGTTTCGTTGCCGGCGACGGTCGTCACGGTTCGTTCGTGGATCTCGAGGAGCTGAATTCTACCGAAAGGTGACTCGGGTACCGGAGACGAGTCAGGAAGAGAGCCGTACTTCTCCGGGCAAGACCGAGGAGCCGGAGACGCTGCGAACCTCCAGGAGATGCATCTTCGGCTCGACCGGAATCTCGAGCCGGAGGGTCTGGCCCTGGGCCACGGGCACGGTGGTGATTCGGGCTCCATCCCAGAGGATGTCGACCACTTCTCCGGTGGCTGGCGCCTTGGCGATCACCAGCTCGAGGCCGGGTGCGGAGCGGCCCGGAAACAGCTGGAGACTCGATTCGGTCTCGGTCCCCTTCCACATCAGAGCGGTCCACTCCTCGGAAGCCAGCTTGGCCAGCTCACTCGCCGCTTCTTCCAGCTGTGCTGCGGCCTCGGAGCGTTCCTCGTCCGACGAGTCCGGAGCTGCACGTACCGCCCTGGCCAGCTCTTGCCGATGGAGCCAGTACGGGGCCTCGAGAGTGGCGAGCCGATCGACGTTCGACAGGCGCTCGGCCGCGGCCTCGAGGGCACCCGCTTCGGTCAGCTGCCGAGCTCGCCGCAAGAGAAACCGGCGCCACTGGAGCTCGGCCCGGGCTCGGCGCTCGAAGAGCTCCAGCGCCAGGGGATCGTTGCCCATCAGGGCGACCTGGGCTTCCTCTGCGGGAGCGAGATCTCCCGCGGCGTCGGCGATTCGTTTGACCGTCTGCGGTGTCAGGGTGGGGATGCCGAGACCGTCGAGCTCGAGGCTCCAGCGGAGCCAGCCCTGCAGCTGCGTGTTGGAGCTGAGGCCGCGTAGCCCTGGCGGAAAGATCTCCAGAGCCTCCACCACCAGGGGTACGAAATCCAGCTGCCGGGGTGCGCGCCGCAAGACACCGATACAGAGGGTGCGACTCTGTTCGAAGTCGCCGAGCCGTAGGCGCTCCCGTGCTTCATCGAGATCGCGACGAAATCTCGTCCGGAGCGATTCGAGCCACCGCTGGTGGGCCTCGACGAACGCGCGCCAGTCGGGTTGCCGGCGAAACAGGGTACGCAAGTGAGCCCAGGCCGTGGGCTGATCCGGGATGATCTCGAAGGCTTCTTCGAAGCCGCGGGATCCCGGCTTCCGGGCGACCTGGAGCCACCTCGGGCTGAGGCTGGTGAACGAACGCTGGTCCTGCTCGAAGAGATCTCGAAGCAGGCTCTTGGCCTCCTGTTTCTTGGCGGGTGACAGGGCCCACCAGGTCTCCAGGTAGGCGGCCGCCAGCATCCTTCTCGGCTCCGCCTTGCCACCGGTGACCTCGACCGCCTGCCGCAAGGGCTCTTCCCAGGCGGAGGAGGATTCGAAGAGCCGTCGATCCCGGGTGAGAGACCACTCCAGGTACCTGGACGCACCGAGGAGCATGGAAGCCTGCCAGCTGTTGGGTTGGGCTCGAAGCGCCTGGCGAGAGAGCTCTCTCGCCTCCTGCAGGCCGAGCACCTGTTCTTCGACGCTGCGAACGGGCTCGCCGTTGGCGTCGACATCCACGCTCATCACTTCGTGGACCAGGGCTCTTGCCGTGAGTAGCTGGGCGTGGTGGGCGGTGCGCTCGCGAGAGACGCCGCGCACCGCGGTTTCGTTGAAGTCCGCAACTCCCGTGTCGACCAGCAGACCCTGGAGCTGTTCGCGATTCCCTGCCCAGCTCAGGTAGTTGGCGATCAACGAGACGGCGAGGGCCGCACACAAGCCGAGCAGGGCGACCGTTCCCGGGTTCTGAGCGATTCGGCGCCGCGCCGTCGGCCGAGGGATGTCGTCGAGGCTCTGGTGGGTGTCTGCAGGGTGGTTCATCGGCGTTTCGCAGGAGGTGGCGAAGAGCGGCTCTGGTGGAGAGCGGCTATAGTATCGTAGCCATGTTCCCGGGATTCTCCTCTGCTGCCTCGCGCCGCCGTCTCGATGTCCTTGCCGCCGTTTCTTGCACGTTGGTGGTCGGCCTTTTCCTCTTTCTTCCCGGTGATAGCATCGACGGCCTGGATGGGGGCCTGCCCTGGCCGTTTCCGGTTCCGGCGGACAAAGCAGGGCACGGAGTCTTGTTCTGGATCGAGACCCATTTCTTGTACCGGGCATTGCGCTGGCGTGCCGGAGCCCTGCCCGTCGCCGTCGCCATGTCCCTGGTCTACGCCGGGCTCAGCGAGGTGGTGCAGCTCGCGATCCCAATGCGCAGCGCCGACGCTCTAGATGTCGTGGCCGACGCTTGCGGGATTGCCGCGTATGCCGCCTTTGCTTCCTGGATCTTTCGCAGAGAAGCTAGCAAATCGGCCGCCGAAGCGGCTGAGTGGAACTACCCATGAAAGTCATCGAACATCTCGAAAAGGCCTCTTCGCCACCGATCAGCTTCGAAATCATTCCGCCCTTGCGAGGTGGAGATCTCGCCGGGCTGCTGCAGCTGATCGAAGATCTCGCCCAGCACAAACCACCGTTCATCGACATCACCAGTCACGCCGCGGAGATCGTCTACGACGAGACGTCCCAGGGCATCAAGCGGCGGGTCAAACGCAAGCGCCCGGGGACTCTCGGCGTCTGTGCGCTGATCCAGAACAAATACAACATCGACGCCGTTCCTCATGTTCTCTGCCAGGGGTTCACGCGGCAAGAGACCGAAGATTTCCTGATCGAGCTGCGGTATCTCGGGATCGACAACATCCTGGCGATCCGTGGCGACGATCACGGGTATCGCAAGCCCCTCGACCACGGCCGGACGGTCAACCGGTACGCCGAGGATCTGGTCCGCCAGGTCAGCGACATGAACCGGGGCAAATACCTCGAAGATCTTCTCGATGCCGATCCGACGAGCTTCTGTGTCGGAGCCTCGGCGTATCCCGAGAAACACTTCGAGGCGCCCAATCTCCAGACCGACGTCCGCTACACGAAGAAAAAGGTCGACGCGGGGGCCGACTACCTGGTGACCCAGATGTTTTTTGCCAACGAGCACTACTTCTCGTTCGTCGAAGAGTGCCGCAAGCAGGGCATCGAGGTGCCGATCATTCCTGGCCTCAAGATCATCACCAAGAAGTCGCAGCTCACCAGTATTCCGCGCAACTTCTACTGCGATCTTCCCGCCGAGCTGACCGAGGAGGTAGAGGCGGCCAAGCCGCGCCACGTGCTGGATATCGGGGTCGAATGGGCCGTGCGCCAGGCGACCGAGCTGCTCGACCGCGGGGTGCCTTCGCTGCACTTCTACATCATGCAGAGCTCCAAGGCGATCAACAAGGTTCTGCCGCGGCTCGGAGTCTGATGCCCGTTCCCGGGCTCTGGCGACGGTTCGTTGTCGGAGCTCTGTTCTCGGTTCTCCTGGTGTCGGCCGTGGGTCATCCGCCGGCCCGGGCCGAGTCGGGTCGCCCTCGTGGGGTCGAGGCTCGATTCGCGGTCCGCGGGGATCGGATCCTCGTCGACGAGCAGGCGGATGTTCTGATGACTCCCGCCTCGGTGACCAAGCTGGTGCTGGCCACGACGCTTCTCCACCATCTCGGGCCCGAGCACCGTCTGCGGACGCGCCTGTGGGGCGGCTCGAGGCCCGTCGAGGGAGTGCTCGCCGGAGACCTGGTGGTGCAGCCCGCCGGAGATCCCTCGTGGAGCTGGCCGGATTCCGAGGCTTCACCCGTCGAGATCACGAGGCTGGCCCGTCGCCTGCGAGAAGCGGGAATTCGTCGGGTTGCCGGCGATCTCGTCGTCGACTCGGCTCGTTTCCCCGGGCGGTCTCTGCCGCCGAGCCGCGCGCTCTCGGAGGCTCCGTTCGCGTACGGAGCACCCACGTCCGGCCTCGCCATCGGTGGCAACTCGGTGACTGTGGAAATCGCCCCGGGTGCCCGAGCAGGGGAACCGGGGAAGGTCCGCCTGCTCGAGCCGGCCCGCGGTCTGCGAGTGGAGAGCCAGATCCGAACCGTGGGCCCGGAACGCCACGAGAAGGGGACGGTGGACTTCTTTCCCGTCTGGGGAACCTCTCGGATCCTGGCCGGCGGGGAGTATCCCGTGAGCGAGCCCGCCTACCGGATCGAGCTCAGCGTTCCCGATCCCGACCTGCGAGCGGCGCGAGCGTTGCACGAGGCTCTGCGGAATGCGGGGGTCGAGATCGAAGGCGAGGCACGGCTGGGCGAGGGTTTGCCGCCGACAGCGGTGGAGCTGGCGTTCCTGGATTCGCCCCCGGTGGCCGAGATGTTGCGGTCGGTCCTGACCGACAGCGACAACTGGACGGCGGAGATGTTGCTGCGCGCCCTGGCGGCGGAGCTTCGCGGGGAGGGACGTAGCGATACCGGGCTCGAGATCGAGCGCCGGTTTCTCGAAGAGATCGTTGGTCTGCCGGCCGGCTCGTTCGAGCTCGACGACGCCTCGGGCCTCTCGCCCTACAACCTGCTCACCCCCCGGGCGACGGTCGAGCTCCTGCGATTCGGCTGGCACCAGGTCTGGCGCGAGAGCCTGCGGGCGGCCCTGGCTTCACCGGGCCGCGGGACCCTGGCCATCTGGGGAGCTCTGCCCGAGCTGCGGGCGAAGACGGGAACCCTACGCCACACCGTGGCCCTGGCGGGATGGATCCCTCCGGCGAGACCGGAAGGCGAGCCGGTGTTCTTCGCCGGTTTCCTCAACCACCGGCCGGGAGATCGAGGGGATCTGCGGGCGGAGCTGCGCCGTTTCGTGCACTCGCTGCACTAGCGGCCGCGAAATCGATCGTCTCCGCCAGGTAGTGGGCGATGTGGCGGTTGCCCTCCACGGAGTAGTGGCCGCCTTCGAGGCCCTTGGTGAAGAGCACTCGAACGGCGTCCTCGGTGAGGTCTCCGGTGACCAGAAGCGGGAAGTGGCACTGGAGACCGGCTCGCTCACACATCTTGCGGGTCGATCGGACGCTCTTGGGCAGGATGTCGTGTTTGCGAAAGGCCTCTACCTCCCAGACCACGGGGAAGTGGATCACGTGCAGATCCGCGCCGGCCGCCTCGGCCTGCTCCTGGAGACGGCGCAAGATCAGCTCGAAGATTCGCTGGGGCTCTTCGAGCTCCCACAGGCGGTCGCGGGTCTGGCCGTGGCGGGCGAAGGTCCAGAATCCCTTCTCGAAGAAGAGACGCAAGTGAGGAAATCCACGTTTGGGCATGGAGCGCGGGTTGTACCACCAGTCGTTGGCGCCGATCTCTTCGATCCATCGAGGGTCCTGTAGCCCGGCGCGCAGCTCCTCGGTGGTAGAGGCGGGATTGGGCAGGAGCTCGAGGGAATCGTCGCGCAGCAGGAAGCGGGGCTTGGTGAGGCTCAGGGTTTGCTGCGGGTAGAGGAACCGCCAGTACACGCTGACATTGCGCTCGATGTCGTTGGTGATGAAGCCGAAGAGCACCACCGGCGTCGGGCGTTTGGGGAACATCTGCTCGAAGCGGAGCAATGCCTGGTCGGTACCGTAGGCGCCGCCACCGAAGTTGAGCACGTCGGCATCGATCAATGCCCCGAGCTGCTCCGCCCAGCTCTCGGTATGGGCCACCTCGTCGGCATGGGTGAAGGAGTCGCCGTAGGCGCTGACCAGTGGTCGGCCGCGATCCACCGCTCGCGGTCGCTCTCCGTACGGCGTGGCGTAGCGATTCTTCCAGCCGAGCTCGGCGTCGAAGATCGACGCGGCAAATTCGAGGTCTTTGTCCTCCGCCAGGTAACGGGTCGGATCGGGCAGGGGAATGCGATCGCCGTAGACGGCGAAGAAGATCGCGGCAATACCTTCCACCCCCCCGAAGATCAGCAGAATCATGAGGGCCGCGAAGCGGAAAGAGGGTGCCGGAGGGCTGGAAGCTGCGGGGGTGTGCATGGGCTCGGGAATTTTTCGGCTCCCAATCGGGTTCGAGTGGTTGGTCGGCGGCTCTTGCCGCGAGACGGCGCTTAGGTTACTCTTGCCGGCTCTCGGGCACAATGTGCCGATCGGCTCCGGATCTCCCGGGGCGACTTCGTGCGACGGTCCGATCGGGACCGCACAACCACCACACGGGGTGGATCCGGCTCGAAGGAGCGACGCCCTCTCCGTGAAGGAGCAAGATCATGAAATCCGACCTTCATCCCGGGCTCAATCTCATCGATGTGGTCTGCGCCTGTGGCAACACCTTCCAGACCCACTCGACCCTGGAAGAGCTTCGTCTCGAGATCTGCAGTGCCTGCCATCCGTTCTTCACCGGCAAGCAGAAGCTGGTCGATACCGCCGGACGCGTGGAGCGCTTCAAGCGTCGCTACGGCCTCAAAGAAAAAGAAGCCTAGCCCCCTCGGTCGTCCGACGTTTCGGGAGCGTGGCGCTCTGGCAGATTGCCGCGGCGCCTCCTCCCGACACCCAGCGCCGGCCTCGGGGCCACACATCCTTCGGTCGGAGCTCGGGCCCGAAGCCTTCTGAATCGCCACCGTGGCGCAGGAAACGGACTCCGACCGATGTTCGAAAAGCTCGCCGAGCTCGAAAAGACCCACGACGATCTCACCCTTCGCCTCGCCGATCCCGAGGTGCTGGCGCAGCCCGCGGTCTACCGTGAGACCAACAAGGCTCTCGCGGAGATCTCCCACGTCGTCTCTCTCTATCGCCAGTACAAGAAACTCGATACCGAGCTCCGGGAAGCCGACGAGCTGCTGCAGACCCTGCCCAAGAGCGACGAGCTCTACGAGATGGCGCGGGAGGAGAAAGAAGGGTTGGGCCAGCAGCTGGCCGAGCTCGACGAAGAGATCCAGCAGGAGCTGATTCCCAAGGATCCCAACGACGAGCGCAACGTGGTTCTCGAGATCCGTGCCGGTACCGGTGGCGACGAGGCCACCCTCTTCGCCGCCGAGCTCTTCCGTATGTACGGGCGGTATGCCGAGCAGCGGGGCTGGCGGGTGAACATCCTCGATCTCTCCGAATCGGAAGCTGGCGGCATCAAGGATGTCGAGGCGATCGTCGAGGGGCGGGGCGCGTTTTCCCGGCTCAAGTTCGAAGGCGGCGTGCACCGCGTCCAGCGAGTGCCACAGACCGAAGCCTCGGGCCGGATCCACACCTCTGCGGTCACGGTGGCGGTGCTACCCGAAGCCGAAGAGGTCGAGGTCGGGGTCGACGAGAAAGATCTGCGGATCGATCGTTACTGTTCTTCCGGGCCTGGTGGCCAGGGGGTGAACACCACCTACTCCGCGGTGCGCCTGACCCATATCCCCACCGGTCTGGTGGTCCAGTGCCAGGACGAGCGGAGCCAGATCAAGAACAAGGCCAAGGCCCTGCGGGTCCTGAAGTCGCGCCTTCTGCAGCTCGAGGAGGAGAAGGCCCATGCCGAGCTCAGCGCCGAGCGCAAACGAATGGTCGGGAGCGGGGATCGGTCGGAGAAGATCCGCACCTATAACTTTCCCCAGAACCGGATCACGGACCACCGGGTAGGGCTGACCCTACACCAGCTGCCGGCGATCCTGGAAGGAGGGCTCGACCCCCTGATCGATCCTCTGGTGAGCCACTTCCAGGCCCAGAGAATGCAGGAAGATGCAGCCGGTACTTGACTCCGTCCGCAGCTCCCGGCGAACCGGAGACCGGCTCGCCTATGACCTCGATCCCTACCGGGCGAGCCTCGAGGGCGAAATCCTCGAAGTCGGCGACGACGCGGGCCGGGCCTACGTGGTCCTGGCCGATACGGTCTTCTATCCCGAAGGCGGAGGGCAACCCGCCGATCTCGGCTCCATCGACGAGTGGCGCGTGGTCGATGTGCAGCGGGTCGACGGCGAGATCCGCCATTACCTGGAGCCGGGGAGCGGCTCTGCGCCACGGCTCGGGCCGACCCGCCTCGAGCTCGACTGGGAGCGGCGGTTCGATCTCATGCAGCAGCACACGGCGCAGCACCTGCTGACCGCCCTGGCCCTCGCCCGCTTCGGCTGGCCCACGACCTCTTTCCATCTCTACGACCAGGTCAGCGATATCGAGCTCGGCGTCACCGAGCTCGGGCGCGACGATCTCGAAGCCCTGGAGGCCGAAGTCGCCCGCGAGATTCGTGCGGCTCGCCCGGTAGTCGCCGGCTGGGTCTCACCCGAGACCTATGGCCAGCTGGAGGTTCGTTCTCGGCGTCTGCCGGCCGGCCACTCCGGCGATCTGCGCCTGGTGGAGATCGCCGGCATCGACCTGAACACCTGTGGCGGCACACATC
>CAZMEL010000025.1:0-43673 GCA_964565225.1 uncultured Thermoanaerobaculia bacterium
GGAGCCGGGCTTCGGGGCCGCAGCTCGAGGTGATGGAAACCTCGGGGGAACCCTTGGACTCCTCGGGAGAATCGAAAGCGAGCTGGATCCCGTCGACGACGTGGGGGACCTTGAAGAGCAGAGACAGGCGGCCATCTTCGGCCGCGGGGGCGAATTCGATCGTACCGGAGCCCACCAACCATCGCCGCGCGAGAACCTGACGATCGCGCCCGGGCTCCACCGGCTGCCAGGCGGGGGAGAAAGATGCCTCGGGCAAGTCGCCTGCGGCCTCGGGAACGGAAACGGTGCCGAGGGCGTACTCCTGGCGATGGATGTCAGGGCCTCCTTCCAGGGCATACCGCTTGCCGCTCACCGGATCGAAGAGACCGACCGTGAGCCGGTAGTCCCCGGCCGGTAGCCGCGGCCCCAGGCTCGAGTGGTAGAAGGTCAGGGGGTCCTCGATCGTCGAGCCGGCCGCCCAGCCGCCGGGCAGGGCATGGTCGAGGGTCAGCCGCACGTTGCCCTCGCCGTCGAGCAGGTGGACGAAAACCATCGGATCCCCCTCCAGGCCCTCGAGCTGCGCTCGCATCTGCCAGCGCAGCACGGCGCCGGCCCAGTGTCCATGGGGTAGGTCGAAAGAGCTCGGTTCCAGCACCACGGAGCCCACGGGCGGTGGGGCCTCCTCCCCGCAGGCGAACAGGAGCGAGAGCAGGGCCAGGCAGACGAACGACGGAATTCGATGGCTCATGAGCAGGTCTCCTCGAGACAAAAAAACGACGAAACGGGATCGCGCGGCGCAGTCTAATCGAGCGGGCGGGAGGCGTCCAATTCCGGCAACGCCTCGTAGAATCAATACAGATCAAGTGATGTACCTCCAGGTGCCCTGGCCGTACCTGGCGGACCCTCCCGAGGAGAACTCCATGAAAGCTCTTTCTGCCCTAGGCTGTTGTCTGCTGCTGACTCTGACTCTCTCCGGTTGCGGTGTCGCCGATTCCGGTGCCGCGGAAACGGCCGGCGAGAAAAAACAATCCGTGCCGCTCGCCCCGGAAGCCGAGGGTGACCAGGCGATCGCCACCTTCGCGGGCGGATGTTTCTGGTGCATGGAGGCTCCCTTCGACAAGATCGAAGGGGTGTTCTCCACCACGTCCGGTTACACCGCGGGCCAGCAGATGAATCCCACCTACGAACAAGTCTCGTCGGGGCGGACCGGCCATACCGAGGCCGTACGGGTCGTCTACGATCCTTCGAAGGTCGGTTACGAGCAATTGCTCGAAGTCTTCTGGCGCAATATCGATCCGCTGGCGGTGAATCGCCAGTTCTGCGACCGCGGCACCCAGTACCGCTCCGGGATCTACACCCACGACGATCAACAGCACCAGCTGGCCCTCGCCTCCCGGGAAGAGCTCGCCACCTCCGGCAAGTTCGACAAACCGATCGCCACCGAGATCCAGAAGGCCACGACCTTCTACCCGGCCGAGGACTACCACCAGGACTACTACATGAAGAATCCCACCCGGTACAACCTCTACCGCCAGGGCTGCGGCCGCGACCGGCGGCTACAAGAGCTGTGGGGCTCCAGCGACCACTGAGGCTTCGGTTCAGATGTCCTGCCCGTGCCCTCTCTGAAAAAGGCTGTTCTCAAACGGGATACAGGTAGCTGACGGCTCGAGGCTTGGCTCTCCGGCCGATTTCGTTCAAGATCGGCAGGTGAGCCAGTCGATCGATTCGAGCCCTCCGCAGATCCACCAGATCCTCGAACGGACCTGGGGATACGAAACCTTCCGGCCTCTGCAGCAGGAGGCCATCCACGGCATTCTCGAACGCCGCGACAGCGTGGTGGTCCTGCCGACCGGTGGAGGCAAGTCGCTGTGTTTCCAGCTGCCGGCCCTGGTCGAGGATTCAGGGCTGGCGGTGGTGGTCTCTCCCCTGATCTCGCTGATGAAAGACCAGGTCGACAGCCTGGTGGCCAGTGGGATACCGGCCGCCTACTTCAACAGCTCGCTCACCCCACGCCAGCAAGACATCGTTGCCCGGCGTTTGCTGGACGGCGCGTATCGCCTGCTCTACGTGGCGCCCGAGCGCCTGGTGGGAGGAGGTAGCGATCGTTTCTGCCAGTTGCTCGCCGAATGCCGACCCCTCTACGTGGCGATCGACGAGGCGCATTGCATCAGCCAGTGGGGCCACGATTTTCGCCCGGAGTACCGGCAGCTCGGGCGGCTGCGCGAGGTCTTCCCGGGAATCTCGCTCCACGGCTTCACCGCCACCGCCACCGAGCGAGTGCGGCAGGACATCGCTGCTCAGCTCGGTCTGCGCGAGCCGCAGTTCCTGGTCGGTTCTTTCGATCGTCCCAATCTCTTCTACCGCGCCCGGCGGCGCCAGGGTTTCTACCGCCAGCTCCGCGCCGTGCTGGACCGCCATGTCGGGGAAGCGGGCATCGTGTACTGCCAGTCGCGCAAGGAAGTCGACAAGCTCTCCGCTCGTCTCCGGGACGATGGATTCCGCGCCGTTCCCTACCATGCCGGCCTGTCCGACGCCGATCGCCACCGCTTCCAGGAAGACTTCTTGAACGAGCGGGCCGACGTCGTGGTGGCCACGGTGGCCTTCGGCATGGGGATCGATCGTTCCAATGTGCGGTATGTGGTGCACGCGGCGGCACCGCGTTCTCTCGAGCACTACCAGCAGGAAGCCGGGCGGGCGGGGCGCGATGGGCTCGAAGCCGAGTGTGCGCTCTTCTACTCGCCCGCCGACTTCATGACCTGGCGGCGCATGTTGGCCGATTCCGGAGAGCTCGACGAATCCGCGCTGCAGCAGATGCGGGAAATGGAGCGTTACGCGGCCCAGACCCGGTGCCGCCACCGCAGCCTGGTGGAGTATTTCGGCCAGGAGCTGCCAGGCGAGAGCTGCAATGCCTGCGACTGGTGTCTCGGCGAGCTCGAGGCGGCGGGCGAGCCGGTGGTGCTGGCGCAGAAGATCTTGAGCTGCGTGCTCCGGCTGCGGCAGTCCTGGGGAGTGGGTCAGGTGGTGGACGTCTTGCGCGGCCGCGCCACCGCCAAGGTCACGGCCCGGGGGCACGATCGTCTCAGCACCTACGGCCTGCTCGCCGAGGTGCCGATCCCCGAGCTCCGGGGATACGTCGACCAGCTGGTCGACGGAGGATTTCTCGTGCCGTCCGGAGACAGGTACCCGGTGCTGCACGTGACCCCGCTCGGCCGGAGGCTTCTCAAGGCGGAAGTCCCCTGCGAGCTCTACCGGCAGCAGGCTCCCGCGAAGTCGGGCAGCGGCTCGGGAAGACGCGACGAGGTGGACTGGGAGGGTGTGGATCGGCAGCTCTTCGAATCCCTGCGCCAGCACCGGAGAGGCCTGGCCGCGGAACGCCAGGTACCTCCCTACGTGATCTTTCCCGACAGCGTGTTGCGAGATTTGGCGCGGTATCGGCCCACCAGCCGAGAAGGGCTGCTGGCCATTCGTGGAGTGGGCGAGAAGAAAGCGGAAGACCTGGGGCCGTCGTTCCTGCGGCTCCTGGCGGAACACAGCGCCGAACATGGCCTCGAGACCGATCTCACCCCGGCGGCCGGCGCCCCGGCCGCCGGCGCCCCGATTCCTGCCCGGCCTCGACGCAGGAGAATTGCCGGGGGAGCCTTCGTCGAAGCGTCGAAGCTCTTCGCTGCCGGCACGGCGATCGAAGAGGTCGCCACCGCCCTCGACCGGGCGCGCAGCACCACGGTGGGTTACCTGGAGCGGTTTCTGGAACAAACGCCCGAGGCGGACGTGGCGACCTGGGTGCCAGCGGAAACCGTGGAGAGGATCCGCGCCGCGAGAGAAGATCCGGACCTGATCTTCGAGCGCTGGAAAGACTACTTCGACTATTTCGAGGGCGCGATCTCCTACGGGCAGATTCGTCTCGTGCTCGCTTTCTTGAAGGCTCGAGAAGAGCCCGTGCCGGCTCTCGAACCGTGACCCGAGGCCGGAAGATCCGGCGGGATGGCGGAGCTCCGGAAGCCGGAGCGAGGTGACAGGGCCCGCCCGATCCCTTACACTTCGGCCGAGAGTTGTTGAAATGGGTTTTCTCGAGATCGTCGGTTACATCATTCTGATCGCGGGAGGCATCACCGCCCTGGTGGGTGCCCTGATGTTCCTGGTCGCTGGTTTCCGCCAGAGCGGAGCGATGGGTTGTGGAATGATGATCCCGTTCATCGGAAGCTTCATCCAGATCTACTTCATCCTGACGTCCTGGGACGAGGCCAAGAAGCCCTTGTTCATACAGCTCGCCGGGCTCGTCTTCGTCTTTCTCGGTGGGCAGATGGCCGGTGTCGATCTCGACGACGAGCTCGATTCGGACATGGCCGCTTATTACGAGGAGTACTACGAGGATTACTACGCGGAGGACGTGGGAGAGGGAGAGGCGGAGAATCCTCTCCGCGGGCAGCAGCGGCAGCGAATCGCCGAGCGCGAGGCCCGCGACGCCGCGGTAGAAGAAGCCCCCGATACCTTCGGCGCGGAGAGCGCGGCCGAGTCTGGCTCGAGCTCTCGCAACACGCCTCAGCGGTTCGTGCGCCAGGATCGTCGGGCGAGTCGGCGAGAGCGCGAATCGACGGCACCCAAGAGAATCGTAGGAGCGGTGCCCGTGGAGAGCCTCGGCCAACACCTGGGACGCCAGGTCACCATCGTCAAGACCTCCGGCAAGACGGTTCGGGGAAAGCTGTTGCGAGTGAGCGCCGATTCCGTGACCGTCGAAAAAAAGCTCGGCGGAGGAAAGATGGCGTTTCCCATTCCCAAAGAAGATATCGACTCCGCCGTTCTCGGGCGTTGAGCACGCCGCCAGTTTCCCACCCATGAGCCCACACGAACGTCCGATACTGGTCGTCCTGGGAACCCGGCCGGAAGTCATCAAGCTGGCACCGGTGGTTCGGGCCCTGCGAGAGCGCGACGTTCCCACGGTCCTGCTGAGCACCGGCCAGCACCGGGAGATGCTCGCACAGACCCTGGAGGCATTCGATCTCGAGCCCGACGAAGATCTCCAGGTCATGCGGGAGAACCAGGGGCTGGCGTCTCTCTCGGCCCGGATCCTGGAAGCTGCGGACGGCCGGATCGCGGCCCTCGAGCCGTCCTGGGTCGTCGTCCAGGGCGACACCACGACCGTGGCCATGGTCGCCCTCGCCGCCTTCTATCGCAAGGTTCCGGTAGCGCACGTGGAAGCGGGCCTGCGCACCCACGAAAAGCTCGATCCCTTCCCGGAAGAGATCAACCGCACGCTGCTGGCGCCCCTCGCGGATCTGCACTTCGCCCCGACCGAAGAGGCGCGGCGAAATCTGCTGCGGGAAGGGGTCGCCGAGGACCGGGTGCACCCGGTCGGGAACACGGTCATCGATGCCCTGCGGCTGATGCAGAAGAAGGTCGAAGGAATGGCCAGCCGGGATCTGGGCCTCGATCTGGACGAGAGCCGCCGTCTGGTCCTGGTGACCGGTCACCGCCGGGAAAACTTCGGCGAGGGGTTGCGGCGCACCTTCCGCGGCCTGCGGGAGCTGGCCGAGAGGTTTCGCGACGAGATCGAGGTTCTGTATCCGGTGCACCTGAATCCCAACGTGCGCAAAGAAGCCTTCGCGATTCTTCGAGATGCGACGAACATTCGCCTGATCGACCCCTTGGGATACGCGGCGTTCCTCAAGGCCATGACCCGGGCGACCTTGATCGTCACCGACTCCGGAGGGATCCAGGAGGAAGCCGCGGCCCTGGGGATTCCGGTGCTGGTGACCCGCGAGACCAGCGAGCGCCGGGAGGCGATGGAGGCGGGGGTCGCCGAGCTGGTGGGCACCGATCCGAGGCGCCTGGTCGACGCGGCCTCGAAGCTGCTCACCGATCCCGCTGCACACGCCGCCCGGGCCGTTCCCACCGACGTCTTCGGTGATGGTTGTTCAGGGGTTCGGATCGCTGGTATTCTCGCCGCGCGGATCGGCCGGCCCGACTCCCCGGACTCCGTCTGAGATCCCGCCCCGGTTCGAGACCCCGTCCCGACGCCACGGGGTGGCCTCCCTGAAGAACATGCGCGAACCTCTCCTTTCTGGCCGACGCCGCCAGCATCTGTGGATCGTTCTTCCCGCGTACAACGAGGAGGCTTCGTTGCCACCTCTGCTCGCGCGGATCGAGGAGTCCATGGAAGAAGCGGGCAGCACCTACCGGGTGGTGGTGGTCGACGACGGCAGCCGCGACCGCACCCGGTCCATCGCCGAGGAAGCGGCGACCCGCATGCCCCTCACGCTCGAGGTCCACGAGGTCAACCAGGGGCTCGGGGCAACGATTCGCGATGGTCTGCTCAAAGCATGTGAGCTCGCCGAGCCGGAAGACGTGATCGTCTCCCTCGACGCCGACAACTCCCACCCCCCGGAGCTCATTCCGAGAATGGTGCAGAAAGTGCGCGAGGGCAACGACGTGGTGGTCGCCTCGCGGTATCAGCCGGGCAGCGCGATCCGCGGGGTTCCCCTGGCCCGGCGAGCCCTGAGCTACTGGGGAGGGTGGTTGTTCCGGGTGCTCTTCCCGATCGCCGGAATTCGCGACTACACCTGTGGCTACCGGGCCTATCGTGCCGCCGCATTGTCGGAAGCCATCGCCCGCGACGGCGATTCCTTCTTCGATCAGGACGGCTTCCAGTGCATGGTCGACATCCTGCTCAAGCTGAGCCGCAGCCCTCTCGTGTTCGGCGAGGTGCCTCTGGTGCTGCGGTACGACCTCAAGGGTGGGGTGAGCAAGATGAACGTCTCCAGCACGATCACCAAGACTCTGGGGCTCCTCGTCCGCCGCCGCCTCGGATTGCGCTGAATCTCCGCATGCAGCCAGCCGAATTCTGCGAGCCCACGGAGGTTCTCGAACGTCCCGAGACAGAAGAACGCTGGGTTCGCTGGGTCCTGGCCCTGACCCTTCTCCTGTGTTTTGCCCTGCGCGCCTGGAACGGGAGCTTCGCACTCGACTCCACCCGCTTCTTCGACGAGCGTTTCAGCTTGCGCAATGTGGCGACTCTGCTGGTCGAAGGCCAGAGCCGGCCGGCCAATGCCTTTTACGGCAGCCTCTCCTATCTGCCGCAAACCCTGGCTCTCTACGTCAGCGAGCAGCTGCACCAGCTCACGGGAATCGAGAGCCTGGCAATCTTCGACGAGACGGCGAGCGACGGCTGGTCGCGCACCGCCTACCTGATCACCCGCCTGGTCTGCGCCGTGTTCGGCACCCTGAGCGTGTGGCTGACCTTTCTCGTGGGGCGCCGATTGTTCTCGGCACGGGTCGGGCTGTTGGGGGCCATTCTGCTCACGGCCTTTCCTCGCCACATCCTGGCCTCGACAGAATTCAAACCCGACATCCTGGTGGTGGTCTTCGTGCTGCTCACGTTCCTCTGGAGCCTCGATGCCGCCCGCCATCCGACGCCGCGCCGGATGCTGCTGGCGGGGGCGGGAGTGGGCCTGGCCGTGGCCACCAAGTACACCGGGGTCGGGGTCGCGATCCCGCTCACCGTCGGAGTGCTGCTCTATCGCTGGCGGGATCTGCGGATCTGGAAGACCCTGATCGGCGCCGGCCTGGCCTCGATCCTCACGTTCGTGGTGCTCAACATCCACATTGCGGTGATTCTCGAGTACCTGCCGCGGATCTGGCGGATCATGGAGACGAAGGGAGACGCCACCGGCGGCAGCCACTGGACGGTCGTCTGGCTCGAGATCGAGTTCCTGATCAATCACCACGGCCGCTTGCTCTTCGCCCTTGCCCTGGTGGGGATCGCGGGGCTCGCCCGGCGGCTGTGGGACTCTACAACCTCTCGTGGCAAGAAGGTGGAAGCAGCCATGGTGCTGAGCTACATCTTCGGTTATTCGGCGCTCTATGCCGCGGCCACCAAGCTGTTCAAGGGGCAGAACTACCTGCCGGTCGGGGCCTTCACCTCGATTCTCGCGGCGTGGATCGCCCTGGCTCTCTGGGATCGCCTGGTCGAGAGGCTGCCGGTGCTGCGCCACGGAGCGCTCGCCGGTCTCCTGTGGATCGCCATGCTGGTACCGGTCTTCGAGCCGCCGGTCTCGATCATCTACAGAGATGTCGTGCCCACGACCCTGGAGCTGGTGCAGAAGGAGATCCGGCGGATGGATCCGCTGGAGCTGCGTCACGCCTACTACGAGCGGGAGGGGGAAGCCGCGGAGTACGACGGCGACTACTACGGCAAGCGTCGCGAGGTGCTGCGGGCGACCCGCGCCGGCCACTGGTTCGTGGCCTTGCCCCATCGAACCCTGCAAGAGGTCGCGGAGCGCGATCTCGACCTGGCCGATGCCGAGCTCTTCTTCTCCGCCGGTCTCGAAGATCCCGAGTCCCAGCAGTTCTACCTCCGCCGGGCGACCCGTCCGGGCACTCGCAGCCTGCGCTTCGAGCCGCGGCCCTTTCACTCCTATGGCCCCGCCGTGGTGCTGGCGTTGCATCCCTGGCAGGCGGTAGGAGAGCCGGAGCTGCTGGAGCTCACGGCACTGGGCGAGAATCGTTTCCTCGCCGACCCCACCGCCGACCCGGAGCCGACCGACGCCTATTCTCTCTCCCTCTGGCTACCCCTGGCCACGGGTCGACACAAGGCGCGCCAGGTAGAGATCGGCGACCAGGAGCTGACGCTCCATCGCACCCGCCGCGGCGGCAAGCGAGCGCATTACTCCACGCGTCGTTTCGTGTTGCCCGCGGAGCGCGAGTCGCTGGAGATCCGCTTCGATCCGAAGCTGCGCTTCGTCCCCGAGCCCGAGATCCGCCTCTGCCGCTGGCAAAAGCCGATCTGAGCTCCTCTCACCACAAAAGAAAAATCCGCTGGCGCGAGGCCAGCGGATCAAATCCAGGTGTTAGGAGGATCGGAGATATCTAGCTGGGCGCCAAGGTCGTATGGCGCCTCGATTCGGAAAAAGGACCGCCAGCTCTACCCCCAGGGAGGTGAAAGGCAGAGCTGGCGGGTCGGGAAGAACTTTTGACTGGCGACCGCAGAGCCTGTGCCGGGCTCGGCTGGATCCTCACCGAAGAAAAAGGGCCGTCAGCCCCGCCCCCCAGGGAGGGCAAGAAGCGGGGCTGACGGGTCGGGAAGATCGTTGATCTTGCGGTCCCACCGGCATTTTTCCGCGGACGGAAAAAAGGGCCATCGGTCTCGCCCCCCAGGGAGGTGAAGAGGCGAGACCGATGGGTCGGGAAGTCTGGGTTTCGGGAGATCCGAAAAAGGGTCCTGCCGGTCCCGCTTCCCAGGGAGAAGCGGAAACGGGACCGACAGGACGCGGTGTGAGGACGGTGCCTCGCCACGGCGTCACCTTGGGCTGACTCGGTGCTCGGCTCCGGTCGCGGAGCGTCGGTGTGAGGAAGGCGGACCGGAGCGTTTGCCGGAGACGAGGCTTCGTGCGGGAAGGATCCCCCAGATCTCTTCATGTCGACACCGTTCGGTTCCGAAACCGCGAGGGTTCGGGTGGCTCGCCGGCAACGATCCGTCTTTCCCCCCGGAAGCACGAAAGTTGCTCTCGAGTGTTCGGGCGAGCGGTTGGCCGAAGTGGTGCGTGGTTGCATTTCGAGATCTTTCTCGGCGCGTTTTGGAGACTCTTCGAGCGTCTACGTCGCGCCGACAAAAGGAATATATAGCAAGATCTCTATATGCGCAACCCGTTTTCTGAACTTTTTCTCGGCGGGTTTCACTCGCCCACCTCAAAGGACGAGGATCACGCCGCGGACCGGGTCGCCGGTGAGCAGGTGCAGGCTCTTGAGATACCAGGCGAGCTGGGCCCGGTACTTCTCGCGAGCGGGCGCCAGGTCGGTGTCGGTCTTGAAATCCACCACCGTCCAGATGCCTTCGTCCAGGAACGCCAGGTCGAGAGTCCCTTCGATGCGCCGACGGTCGTCGAGAGCGACGGTCAGGGGCGCTTCGCGATGGCAGCGGCTCGCGGTGGCGGCGCGTTGCAGGAGCGGATGGGCGAGAGCGGCGGCCACACAATTCGTGGCGGCCTTCACCTCGGCGGGGGAACCTTCCAGGAGACGTGCGTGCAGCTCTGCCAGCTCGCGGATCTCCGTCCGTTTCGCGGCGTAGTCGACATCCCGCAGCACGGTGTGCACCAGAGTACCGAAGCGGGTCCCGCCGGGCCGGGCGCCCTTGCGAGGCACGGAGACGACCTCGAGCTCGGGTGAGAAATCCGATGGCGGCGCCTGGATCTCGGACGGGGTGACCACCTCGAACTGGGGTTTCTTTCCCGCCTCGATCGCCCCCTGCCGGCTGGCGTGCCAGGCGTGGTAGCGCTCGAGGCCCTGGCGGGCATGGCGGTCGTCGTCTCCCGGGCTGAGGATCTGCTCGCGGCGTAGCCCCACATTGCCCTCGGTGGCGAGCCGCAGGCATTTGGGGTCCCACCAGACCACCCGATGATCGCCGCGCCGGGGTTGGTGCTGGCCCGGTCGGATCGGCTCCTCGGGCAGGCCGCCGTAGCTCTCGGCGTACCGCAGGACGGTCGTGGAGCCGAACGCAGGGCATCCCGGGCCGGGCTCGGCCCGCTGGTAGGCCGGGCGCTCCGGGTAGATCGCGTCGTTCAGCGGGCTGACCCAGCCGCTCTCCCACGGGTCGGTTCCCACCGCCGGAACCACCAGGAGATCCCGCGCGCGGGTGGCCGCCACGTAGGCGACCCGGATCGACTCCGCCCGGTCTCGCTCCAGCTCG
This sequence comes from uncultured Thermoanaerobaculia bacterium, assembly GCA_964565225.1. Classification (GTDB taxonomy): domain Bacteria; phylum Acidobacteriota; class Thermoanaerobaculia; order Multivoradales; family J023; genus CAZMEL01. The sequence continues at coordinate 10,658 of CAZMEL010000025.1, forward strand.
AGCTCGGCGTTCTCCTGCAGCGGCCAGGGAGAGCAGCCGAGCAGCTTCTGGGCCGCGATCCCGCCGCCCGGATCGACGTAGAGACCGGCCTCCCGGCGGGTCAGGTTGGCGGTGATGTCGGCCAACACGACCACCGGGAACTCCAGGCCCTTGGCGGCGTGGGCGGTCATGATCCGGACCCCGTCGGCCCCCTCCTCGAGAACCGGTGCCTGGGCCGAGCTCGGGCGCTCGGCCTCGTCGTTGAGGCGTTCGACGAAGCCGCGGAACGAGAGCCCGCCGCGGATCTCGAAGCTGCGGGCGAGGTCGCAGATCCGCTGCACGTTGGCCAGCACCTGGTTGCCCGCCGGCCGCAGGGCGAACCCCGCCTGGGCGCGGCTGCTCTCGAGCAGCCGCTGGATCGTCTCGACGATCGGCAGCTGGTTGCGCTGGCGATGCAGCCGGGCCAGCTGGCGCAGGGCGTCGGCGATGGGAAAGAGGTCCGGGTCGTCGAGCTCGCCCAGGGGCCGGAACGGGTGCAACGAGCCGCTGACGGCGCGGAACCGTACCAGCAGGTGATCGGCGATGGCGAAGAGATCGCCGCGTAGAGTGGCGAAGACCGAGAGCTCGTCGTCGGGCCACTCGATGGCGGTGAGGGCGGCGCGCACGGTCTCCACCTCCTCGCGGCGGTGGAACGAGCGCCCGCCGACCAGGAGATGCGGCAACCCCCGAGCTTCGAGAGCCCTCAAATACCGCTCCGTGACATCGCGATTCCACGACAGGAATCGGCGGAAGAGGATCGCCACGTCGCGCGGCGCGATCGGCCGCTGCTCGCCCCGTACCTCCGGGTCTTCCACCGTCCAGCCGCTGTCGCGGGTCAGCCACTCCACGAAGGCGGCCACGGTGTCGGGCAGGCAGGCCTCGATCTGGGTCTTGGTGATCCGCGAGCGGCCGTAGGGCTCGGGGGCCGGCAGGGCGATCACCTGGGGCTGGTCCGGCGGCGCCTCGCGATGCGGGTCGAGGGGAATGTAGGCGGGCTGCCCGGCCCTGGCGTCGAAGCTCATCTGCTCGCCGAACGCGGCGTTGATGGCCTGTTGCAGGGGGCGGAGGGAACGAAAGCTGCGGCTGAGGTGCACCAGGCCCATGCCGCCTTCCCCCGAGGTGAGACGCTCTTTGATCTGCTGGTAGAGGAGAACGTCGGCGCGGCGAAAGCGGTAGATCGACTGCTTGGGGTCACCCACCAGGAAGAGCTTGCCGGGCCTCGGCTGGGCCCGGGTCCAGTCGTCTTCCTCGGGGGCGTCGGCGGAGAGCAGGAGCAGGATCTCCGCCTGCAGCGGGTCGGTGTCCTGGAACTCGTCGACGAAGAGGTGGGTGAACCGTTCCTGGAGGTATCGCCGCACCTCGGGCTGGTCGCGGATCAGGTCGCGGGTCACCAGCAGCAGATCGAGGAAATCCAGCTCGCCACCCCGCCGCTTGCGCTCGCCGTAGTCGTCGACCACCTCTTGCAGCTCGCCGTGCAGCTGGGCCGCGAGGTCGCCATCGGCGGCGCTCTTGAAATCGGCGAGCTGCTGCAGCATTCGATCCCGTTCCTCCAGCACGGTCTCCCGCGGGACCTCGGCGGAGAACCACTTGCCTCTGCCTTTCCAGCTCGAATTGCGCTGCAGCTGCCGCTCGAGATCCACCAGCCGGGCTTCGAGCTCGTCGTAGTCTCTCTCGCCCACCGACTCGGACCTCTGGACCCAGATGGCGAAGAGGGCGGCGGGCTCGAGCGCCTTGCGTAGGTAGTCGTGGCGGTTGGGGCAGGCGTGGTAGTGATCGGAGAGGGCATCCACCTCGTCGAGCAGGCGGTCGATCTCCGCCTCGCGCTCGAAGGGCCGGCGTTCCCAGGCCTTCGGGAAGTCGCGCCACTCCACCAGCTGGCGGCCGGCGTCCCGCAGTCGGCCGAGGGGTGAGCTCTCGTTGCCGGCAGGGCTCTCTACCGCCATCCGGCTGAGGGCGCGCTGCAGCCCTCGGGGCATCTCGGAGAGCTTGCGCTCGATCCAGCCCTGGAAGGCACGGCCGTAGCGCTGGCTGGCTTCTTCTTCGTCGATCTCGCGAAAGGCGGGGTCGATGCCGGCTTCCACCGGCCGCTCCCGCAAGATCTCGGCGCAGAACGAGTGGATGGTGCCGATGTGGGCTTCTTCGAGACGAGCCACGGCCGCCTCGAGATTCTGCCGCTCCCGGGCGTCGTCGGCCTTCTCGCGGGCCCGGTCGAGCTCCTGGCGCAGGCGCAGCTTGAGCTCTCCCGCGGCCTTGCGGGTGAAGGTGACCGCCACCAGCCGATCGACCGTCGTACGGCCGCCCTGCAGCACCGCGATGACCCGGTCGACCAGGACGGTGGTCTTACCGGTGCCGGCCGCCGCCTCCACCAGCAGGCTCTCGTCGAGAGAGGTACCGATCCGCCGCCGGGCGGCCTGGTCCTGCTCGAGGACGGCCTCCGAGGCGCTCAAGGGCTCCTCCGCAGGGTATCGAGGCGAACGAAGGCCTGCGGGGTGCCCCGCCGCTTGCGCTGGATCCGCAGCTCTTCGTTGGGGCCGCAGACCGAGCGGAAGTCGCAGAGGCGGCAGGCGCCTTCCCGCGGTGCCGCGGGAAGGGCACCGTCGCTCAGGGAGCGGTCGATGACGTCGAGCACGAGGGAGACGTACTGTCGATTCTCCGGAGTGAGAGGGACTTCCCGGGTCTCGTATTGGCCGCGGCGGGTGCAGTAGAAGAGCCGGCCCGACTCCACCGGCTGCCCCAGGTGCACCTCGGCCGCCAGGGCGTAGAGCAGGGGTTGCAAGATCTCGCCTCCGCCGATGACCAGCTGCCTCTCCCGGGGTGGGCGCCCGGTCTTGTGGTCGGTGACCCGGATCACCTTTCGTGCCTCGTCGATCTCCACCAGGTCGATTGCGCCGCGCAGACGTTTGCCGTCGAGCACCACCGCCTCGTGCCGGGGCACCTCGGTCGTGCCCTGGCTCAGCGGATCCGGCGGCAGACCGAAGGTGAATTCGAAATGCCGCGGTCGCCAGGGCTCGGCTGCGGCCACCACCGCGCGCAACCAGCCCCTGAGATCGGTGCGCAGCGACTCGATCTCGAGCGCCCAGACCCTCGGGATGGCCGGCGACAGGTCTTCCTGGTAACGGGCCGCAACGTCGTCGAGCTGGCGGTCGGCGAAGTCGAGCAGCACGGCGAGGTCGTCTTCCTGCATCGGCAGCAGCTGTTGCTGCTCGAGGCGCTGGAAGAGCTCGAATTGCACCTGGTGGAACAGGCTGCCGCGGGTGAGAGGGTCGAGGCGCTCGAGGCGAACGGCCTGGTCGCGGGGGCGCAGGCGATGCACGGCGGAGAGCAGAAATCGATACGGGCAGGCGGCGAAGCTCTGCAGCGCCGTGGGCGAGTAGCTGCGCCGCCGCAGCTGGTGCTCGGCCAGGGCCGCGACGGTGGCCTCGTCGCGCTTGTAGAGGCCGTCGGCCGACGACAGCCGCGGCCGCCATTTCTGGTACCGCACGCGCAGCGAGCGGGCGAGGAGCTCGTTGGTCTCGAGCAGGTATCGGCCCCGCGACCGGGCGGCCTCGGCCGGGCCCCGCAGCAGGGGCTCGAGCACCGCGAGGTCGAACTCGGCGTCGTCGATGGCGTTTTCGGCTTCCCGCGGGGCCGGCCAGCCGAGGATGGAGTCGGATCCGGCGGCGGCGCGTTTCTCCAGGTCGTAGAGATCGGGGAGACGTCCTTCCGCCGCGCGCAGCAGATCGAGGGCATAGAACGAAGGCACCCGGGCGCGGCCCTGGAGCACGTCGAGGTTGGGATACGAAACCCGCAGTCGCCGGGAGGCGGCCCCCGCGGCGATGCGCAGCAGGAGGCGCTCCTGGTCCACCCGATCGGCCTGGGTGTCGAGGGGAGCGTCGAGCCGGCGGCGCAGCTCGTCGAGCAGGAGCGGGTCCTCGCTGGCGCGGCGGGGAAAGATACCCTCCGCGAGACCGGGTAGGAAAACGGTGTCGAAGGAGCGCCCGCGCGCTTCGTCGACCTTGGCCACGAACACCCGTGCGTAGCGGCGCTGGGGAGGCTCGGCCCGCAGGAAGATCAGGCGCTCCTCGAGCACCCGCCGGACCTCTTCGAGGCCTACCGGGCCCACCTGCTCCATCGGTCGTAGCTCGGCCAGCACCTCGAGCACCCGTTCCGGCTGCCGCAGCACACGACCACAGAGCGCTTCGAGGGCGTGGAGCCAGTCGCCCCACGTAGCGGCCTCCGCCGTGCCGTCGTCGCCTTCGCCGGGCAGGGCGGCGAGCTCGGCGATCACCGGCAGGGCGAAGCTCTTGAGGCGTGAGAGCTGGGCGAGCTGGGTGAAGAGCTGCTGCTGCCGCGAGTGGTCGTCGCTCTCGAGGTGGCGCAGGCGCAGGCGGAGCTCGGCGTCGAGACCATCGAGGCGGCGGCGCCAGCGATCTTCGCCACCGAGCACGGCGGCGTCGACCAGCAGCTTCTCCCAGCGCCTCGGCGTGCGCAGAGTGCCGGCGATCACCGGGTCCTGGTCGGTCTCTTCCTCTTCCTCTTCCGAATCCTTCGCTGTCTCCTCGGCCGAGGCGGGCAGCAGGCTCTTGAACACCAGCTGGTCGCCGACCGGTGCGACCCAGGGTACCTCCATCATCGGCGGCTGGCCGGCCTCGTCGAGAGAAGGCACCTGGCCGAGGGAGAGGTACTCGGCAAAACGTGAGGCGGAAAGGCCCTCGCCGGCACAGGCGAGCAGGGCGAGCAGGGCACGGCCGGCGGGGTGGGGCCTCGCGGTGCCGCGGGTGAAGTAGGCGGGAATCCCCGAGCGGGCGAAGGCCTCTTCCAGGAGCGGGAAGTAGGTTTCGGGATCGCGCAGCAGCACCGCGACCTGGTCGAACGGGAGCCCTTCCCGGGCCAGAGCGAGGATCTGCCGAGCGATTTCTGCACATTCCCGGCCTTCGCCCGGCGCCGAGACCAGGATCACGCTGGCGTCACTCTCCGGAGGAGGTTGCGGGGGACCTTCGAGGTCGGGCAGAAAGATCCGGCGGCGCAGGAGGTCGAGACGGGTGGGAGCCTCGCCGTCCTCGGTTGCGGCGTTGTCCACGTGATCCTGGGCGGCGACACCGCAGAGCTCCTCCAGGGCCCGCCGCCCGGCGCCGTCACCGGCGATTCCGGTGGCGACCAGCCGCGGGGCTCGCGAGATCACCGCGGAGAAGAGCCGGGACTCGGCGCGGTGCCGCAAGGAAAGGTCGAGGAGCACCAAGGGTCGAGCGAGCAGGCGGTGGGTGGGCTTGCTCCGGGCCGCCTCGCGGGCGAAGCGCAGGAGATCGGCCTCGTCTACCAGAGACCATTTCCGCAATTCCTGCTCGTAGGTGGTGAGCAGGCGAGCGAGGTCGCGCCCCGGCGCGCCGACAGCCTCCAGCTCTGCAGGGCTCACTTCGTCGAGCCGCAGCTCGCGCAGGGTCCGGCGCAGGGCCCGAGGGAGGCCCGGCGAGCCCGCGACCGGGCCGAAGTATTCGAGCTCTTCGGCCTCCTGGCGCAGGCCGAGGCAGCGAGCGGCGAGGGCTTCGCTGCCGAGGCTCGTGACCGGAGCCAGGCCCTGCCGGGCGAGGGCCGGGGTCGCCAGCTCCGAGGCGAGCTGGAGCGGAGTGAGTCGGTGGATTCCGAAGCTGCCGTTCTGCCCTTCCGGTAGGCGGCGCAGTAGCTCGTCGGCGGCCCCTCGGGTGGGCGCGATCAGCAGCGCTTCTTCGTCCGATGGCGCCTCTTGCAGCCAGCGCCGGATGTGCTCGAGACGGGTTTCGGCGTCCGCGGCGACAAAGACGCTGCAAAGAGTGGACGGGTGCTGGTTTCCCTCGCGCGACATGGCAGGACGCTCGGGCGGCTCCGGAGCTCGTGGCTTCTCGCTATCGAGCCCGGGTATCGCCTGGCATGGGCGCGATTCTATCCGAGAAAGAAATCTCTTCGGGGCAGTGGTGGTCTCGAAGCTCGAACGGCTCCGTCGCCGCGATTCGAGCTACCCGAGACTGGTAAGATGCGCGCCGCCCCAGACCACTCCCGAGGTACTCATGGTTTCGACTCGCAACGGCACCCATTCGATGATCTTCGATTCCGTCCGGAGCTCGCCCCTTCCGTTCCTGCTTCTTCTCGCCACCTTCCTCGGCGGCTGTACCGGGGAGGAGCCGCCACCTCCCCGGCCGAAGAACGTGTTGTTGTTGTTGATCGACACCCTGCGAGCCGATCATCTCGGTGCCTACGGGTATCACCGAGACACCTCCCCGGTGCTCGACCAGCTGGCGGCCGAAGGTGTTCTCTTCGAAGACGTCACCAGCGCCGCACCGACCACCTTTCCGTCGATCAACAGCCTGTTCACCTCTCGGACGCCGGATCTCTTCTACCGCACCAGCGTGCAGGATTTCGGAATTCCGGAAGAGATCACCACCCTGGCGGAAGCGCTGCGCGCGGCGGGGCTCCGGACCGCGGCCATTTCGCCGAGTCCGGTCGTACGGCAGGCGCCCTCGTTTTTCAATCCCTCCGGCGGATTCGGCCAGGGATTCGACAGCTTCGACGAATCCTGCGGGTACAAGGAGCGGCACGTTCCGCCGTATACCACGCCCTGTGTCAACGAGAAGGCGCTGGAAATTCTCGACGAGCTGACCGCCGAAGGCAACCCGTTCTTCTTCTACGTGCACTACCTCGACCCCCACGACCCCTACGTGCCGCCGGAGGAAGACCGGGTGTTCTCCTCCGACTATGAGTCGCCGCTGCAATTCATCAACGAGGGGCGGACCTATCCCCTGACCCGTGCCCTCTTCGGAACCGACGAGCCGGTCGAGCTCACCGAACGCGACATCCAGCACATGGTCGACCTCTACGACGACGAAATTCGTGGCGTAGATGCGGCGATCGGCGAGCTCCTGGCCCGGCTCGAAGAGCTCGGTGCGCTCGAAGACACCCTGGTGGTGGTGGTCTCGGACCACGGCGAGAGCTTTCTCGAGCACCCGACCGCCTGGCAGCACGGGCGTTCGGTGTACCAGAGCGAGCTCCACGTGCCGCTGATGTTCCGCTGGCCGCAGGGACTGCCGGCGGGGCAGAGACGCACCGAGGCGGTTTGCTCGATCGACGTGATGCCGAGCATTCTCGATCTCATGGGGCTCGCGCCGGTGGAAGGCATGGCCGGCGCTCCGCTCCTGGGGCCCGACATGGCGGCGCCCAGGGAATCCAACGAGGTCTGTTTTGCCGCCGGGCGCGCCAACTGGAAGGCACAGAACGCCAATCTGTTGGCGTTGCGGCAGGGTCGGGCGAAGATCATCTACGACCGCGGGCAGGATGCCTACGAAATCTACAACCTCGCGTCGGATGCCGAAGAGAAGAACAACCTGGCTCCCGAGAGCTGGGAACAGGCGCCGCAGAGCATGCTCTCCCTGCGCAGCGCTCTCGACCTCTTCGGCGACCTGACCCCCCTGGAGAGCGATGAGGCGGTCGCGCTGGACCCGGAAGCGGAAAAAGCTCTGCGGGCCCTGGGCTACATTCAGTGAGAACGGCTTCCGGTGGGACCGACCCGGCTTCGGAGGCTCATTTCCGGTCGGCAATTCGGAACACCCACCCCTGGTGCTCCAGAGATGCGGAGTGGGCGGCGACCCAGAGGCTCCGGTCGGTGGCGGTGAAGAAGTAGGGCACCAGGCCCTCGGGAACGAGAGGGCTCAGATCCTGCCATCTCCCGGCCTCGAAGTCGTCCCAGGTGCGCCAGCGGATCAGGCGGAATCGGTGGGGGTCGGTACCCTGTGCGAAGTCTTCGTGGAAGAAGCTCGAGCCGTACCAGAAACCATCGAAGAATTCGACGTCGTTGAGCACCAGGCCGGTGGTCTCCCAGGAGCCGGCCGGCTGCTCGGCCTTCTTTCCCGGGCTCTGTAGCGTCTCGAAGCGCCGCCGCTCGAAGTCTTCGATCCGCACGACCTGTCCCAGGGTCGAAGCCACCAGGTAGACCTCCGAGCCCACTACGGAGATGCCCCGGGCGTAGCCCGATCCCAGGTCCGAGAGGCGTAGGCAGGTTTCTCCGACCCCGAAGTCCCTCAGTTGGCAGAGCCGGCGATTGTCGAGCACCCAGAGCAGGCCCCGGGCCGGGTCGGCGGCGATGTCGTGCGGCTTGCGTAGGGGGCGACCGGCGATCTCTCGCAGCTCTCGCAGCGCTTCGCCCCCGGGGTGGGTGAGCTCGACGACCCGGTCGTTGTGGGTGTCGGCGACGTAGAGACGCCCGTTCTTGCCCACCGCGAAGGAGTGGGGGCGTCGCAAGGGCAGGGAAGACTCCTGCCAGGGATCCTCACTCTCCGCTCGGCGGTAGAGGAGCTGGCCCGAGCTCCAGTTGGTCACGACCTCGAGGTCTCGGAAGTAACCGAAGTGAGTGGGGCTCAGCCAGGGGATCTCGGCCTGCTCCATGCCCGGCAGAGGTCGGGGGGCCGGAGGCATCGGAGGAAAGGGGCCGGATCCCGGCATGACCGTGCTACATCCGAGGCCGGCGATGGCGACGAGCCACCGGCAGGCGTCCGGTAGCGATCGCGGTCGGGTAAACATGGAAACGGGAGCTCGGGAGCCGGTGCTGGAGGCCGGCGAGATGGGCGGATGGTGGAGCAGAAGGGACTCGAACCCTCGACCCCCACGATGCGAACGTGGTGCTCTCCCAGCTGAGCTACTGCCCCTACGAAGGGCGCTCATTCTAGTGGGCTGCTCGTTGCACTCGCAACCCCCAAGGCGGATCCATGGCTCGAATTCTCGACTCGAGTGCCCGGACCTCGAACCATGGAGGCTGCTAGGGGCTGCTCGTTGCACTCGCAACCCCCTCCCGAGGCGGAAGAAATTCCCCCTGCCCCCCTTTGGGAAGGGGGGGGGAGAGGGTTGCTTCTGGTTCTCCCCCTTTCCAAAAGGGGGAGTTCGAGGGGGATTCTTCTCCCGTCCGCTTCTCTCAGAGGGTTTTGTGCCCACGATTTGATAGCGGCACAAGGTGAACAATATTGGAGCTATCCGAGCAGGAACTTCTCCAGGAAGTAGACCACCGCCGCCTGGTAGTAGTCGCGGTTCGTCTTCTTGCGGAAGCCGTGCCCTTCGTCGTTGGCGAGCACGTACCAGACCTGGTTGCCGTTGCGGCGGATCTCGGCCACCATCTGCTCGCTCTCGCTGGCCGGCACCCGCGGGTCGTTGAGGCCCTGAGCGATGAGCAGGGGTCTGGTGATCTTGGCGGCGTGGCGGGTGGGAGAGATTTCCTCGAGGAAGCGGCGCATCTCGGGGTCGCGCTCGTCCCCGTATTCGACCCTCCGCAGATCCCGGCGGTAGTCCTTGGTATTGCGCAGGAAAGTGACGAAATTGCTGATCCCCACCACGTCGATGCCGGCTCGCAGCCGGTCGTTGTAGTGCACCATCGACGCCAGCACCATATAGCCGCCGTAGGAGCCACCCATCACCGCTACCCGCCCGGCATCGAGCTCGGGCTGGGCGGCGACCCAGTCGAGCAGGGCACCGATGTCCTTGACCGAGTCTTCGCGGCGAAAGCCGTTGTCGAGGCCGAGGTACTCCTTGCCGTACCCGGAAGAGCCCCGGACGTTCGGGGTCAGAACCGCGATACCCAGCTCGCCGATCAAGTACTGGCGGAAAGTGTCGAAGCCGGGTCGCGACTGGCCTTCGGGGCCGCCGTGGATCTGGATCACCACCGGGAACGGTCCGTCGCCCCTGGGCCGGTAGTAGAACGAGGGAATCTCGCGAGGAGCGCCGTCGACCCGGTCGAAGGTCGGGTAGTGGATCAGGGTGGGCTGTACGAGCTGGTCGCTCGGCAGCCCGCCGAGCTCGCTGAAGGTCCAGCGGGTGACCTCGTGGCTCGCCAGCTCGAGAGAATAGACGTCGCCCGGGACTGCCGGGTTGGAGAACGAGAAACCCAGGTGGGCGCCATCGGGACTGAATTCGAAGCTGGAGATCCGACCGGAGGGTAGATCGGGGGAGGCGAGCGGCTCGCCGGTGGCGAGGTCGAAGAGCCGGAGATCGCTCGGGCCGCCACGGTTGAGCGAGTAGGCCAGCACCCGGCCGTCGGGGGAGAGGCTGAAGTCTTCGACGTCCCACCGAGTCGAGAGGGGCAGCGCCCGGGTCTCACCAGAGGTCAGATCGTGGTGATAGAGACGCCGAAACTCACCCTCGGCGTTGGAGGTGAAATACACGCTGCGGCTGTCGTGGGCAAACCTGGGGCTGCTGTAGGCGGCCTTGCCGAGGGTATCGAGGGCTCGCAGCTCGCCACTCCCGACCTCCAACACGTGGGGATAGGTCTCGGCGGCGGAGACCCGGCGGATCACCGAGAGATACCGCCCGTCGGGAGAAAACTCCTCGGCGGTCCAGGCGCCGCCGGCCGCGAGCACGGTCTTCGGCTCGTGCTCGCCGTCCAGGTCCGCGATCACCAGATCCCAGTCGGTCCCGTTGCGCTTGGTGGTGTTGTAGGCATACCGGCGACCGTCGGGCGACCACACCGGAGAGCCGTGGCGCGAGCCGTCGTCGGTCAGCTGGCGGGCCGACTCGGTGGCGAGATCGAAATAGAAGAGCTGGTAGAGCTCGGAGCCGCCCACGTCGCGTGTGAAGAGAAATCCGTTGCGTTGCGGATTGGGCTCGGCGTTGCGAACCGGCTCGGCAAAGAAGGTGAGCTGGTGGCGCTGGCCGCCCGGTTTCCGGGTCCAATGCACCTGCCGTGTTTCGCCGAAACGAGTCGAGAGCAGGATTCCCTCTCCGCCGGGATGCCAGGAAAGAAACCGCGCGCTGCGGGTATTCTGGTAGGCGCGTAGCCGTTCCTCGATCCGATCGGGAATCTCCGGAACCCCTTCGAGCTGGAGATTGCCGCGGAGCGTGCGCTCCGCGGGCTGGATGGCCGGCTCGGCTCCAAGAGTCGGAGCGAGAAGCAGCCAGGGAAGAAATGCCAGTCTCGAAGAGTTCATCGCAGGCTCCTGAAGTGTTCGATGGGTCGTGGATCTTGCCACGAGGAGTTGCCCGAGAATCGTCGCGGCATTTTCGGGGAGCTTGTTTTTTACAAGGCTCAGACATCGTGGCGGATGTCTTGCGGCTTTTTCTCGAGGAAACACCCCTCCTATTCAGAAATAGCGCAAAAAAGGGGGTGAATCGGTCGCTCGAGACGGAATCTGGGGCGAGCCGCCCGATCCTGTCGACGAGCCCGAGACCACGCAACCGTCTCGAAGCAACTCTACTCGGCGGCCGGGTTCGGTACGGACGAGCTCGAGGGTGGGGTGCCGGCCAGATCGGCGAGGGTGATCTTCGTCGTCGAGGCGCGTCGCGCCTCCAGGAGCTGGCGGCGGAGATCGCGAAGAGGCCCCGAGAGATCTTCGGGAAGGGCTTCCAGCAGCTCGTCGTCCTGGTCGGTGTGCAGGCCGAGCGCCTCGGTGATCTCGATGGTGTGAGGATCGCGGGCGAGCACGTAACCCTCGCCATCCCCGGCCATCTCCCGCAGCAATCCGGCCTCGACAGCGGGTGTCAACACCCGCTGCAGGTGGGCCACTTCGATCTGCAGGCGATCGCCCAGAGCCTCGGGAGGCGTTACCGTCTTGCCCTGGCGGAAGCGATAGGTGATGAAGGCCAGGGCGGCGAGCGCGATCCAGCTCTCGTCGACCTTGGCAAGGAACCGGCGAGGGGTCGAGAGGTAGCGGAAGTTCTGTACGCAGTAGGCCACCTCGCTGCCCAGGAGCACGATCCACCAGCCGACCTGGATGGAGATCATGAAGAGCAGCACCAGGCCGAATCCACCGTAGATCAAGGAGAAGTTCTGGGCCTGGGCCACGTAGAGACCGAAGCCCGATCGCAGCGCCTCGAGCAGCAGTGCGGCCATGGCGCCCCCGGTCAGAGCGCTGCGAAAGCCGACCTGGGTATAGGGCACCAGCCAGTAGAGCATGCTGAGCCCGAGCAAGGTCATCGACAGGGGAATGAAATCTGCGGTCACCGACGAGGTGAACACCTGGAACGCCCTCTGCTGGCGCAGATAGAACAGCAGGCCATACGCCGCGCCGATCACCAGGGGACCCCAGAAGAGCATCATGGTGAACGACACCAGGCGGCTGCGAAAGGGACGGTGCCTGGGTACGTTCCAGATCTCGTTGATCGTTCGCTCGATCGAGCCGAAGATGGTGAGGGCGGCGACGATGAACGCCGCAAAGCCGATGCCGCGAATCGATTGGGCCTGCCGGATGAACTCCTCGAGCCGAACCACCATCGTTTCTTCCGTGTAGGGTAGTACCGCGATCAATGCCTCCACCACGCGGGATTGCTGGGCGCTGAACCAGCCGGCGCCGAGAAAGGAGAAGGCGGCGAGCAGGGGCACCAGGGAGACAATGGTGGTGAAGGCCAGCGCAGCGCTCTTCTGGGCCAGATCGTCGTGCCGCGCCTTCTTCACCGCCAGGGTGAAGAAACGCAGCCATTTGTGGAGATCGAGACGCCAGGGCATGTTCTGAAGAGTATCGATTTCGGAGTCGTGAGGCACCGAGAGACAGTCGCGGGCCGAGTCGGTGGTGGAAGAACTGTACCACCGTGGCGAAGGAAGGCCCGCAGTCGGCCGTATCCTGCTATGATGAGAATAAGCCCTCGGGTGAACGCATTCTTCTGGAGGTATGGACCATGAGCGATAGCAACACCGACAACGTCCGCTCGATCGAGAGGACGAAAGAGCAGATTTCGGAGAAAGTCGCCCAGACCCGCGACGCGGTCGGAGAAGGTCTCGGGGCGGCACGTGAGCGGTTTCAGCAGGCGGCGGAGGGAGTCGGCGAGCGACTCCAGGACGTCCCGGCGGCCGCTCAGAAGGCTTCCGAGGAAATGCGTCGGCGCACGGAACGAGCCCGGGAAGCGGCTCGGGAGAAGTACGCCGTCGCCTCGGAGCAGCTACGAGACAACTACGACCGGGTACGGCACGATGTCGAGAGCTCGGTAGGCGATGCCGAAGACTATGTGCGCTCGAATCCCGGCAAGGCGATCCTGATCGCTGCCGGTATCGGCTTCCTGGTCGGTCTCGCCTTCCGTCGCCGCGACCACGATTGATCGATTGCCGAGACGAGGGGTGTCCCTGCGGCCGGAGCCCGGCCCGGGGACCCCTATTTCCGTGCCATCCTGCAGAACATGGAGCCGGAGAAGGTGACTTTGGAAGACTCGAATACCCGGGAAGCCGGGGATAGCTTCGCCGATCGAATTCTCGACGACCTCCTGCCGGAAGAGCTCGACTGGCGGAATCTGGTTCGCTCCTATCCGGTGCCCGTGCTCTCTGTGGCGGCGCTGGGCGGATTCTTCCTCGCCCGCAAGCGGGGGATGGCCCTGCTCGGCGCACTCTCCGGTTTCGTAGCCGACGAGGTCAGTGAGCAGATCGCCGGGTTCCGCGGCGACGGTTGATTCGAATTCGGCCCGCCGAATTGTCTTGCGCGAAATCCTTCACATCTCCGACATCCACTTTGGTCCCCACTACCTTCCCGAGGTGGGGAAGGGTGTGCTCGACCTGATCGAGCGGCGGTTGCCCCATCTGGTCGTGATCTCCGGCGACCTCACCCAGCGGGCCAAGCCGCGGCAATTCCGCGAGGCCCGAGCCTTCGTCGACTCGATCCGGCAGCCGACCCTGGTCGTTCCGGGCAACCACGACGTGCCGATGTATCGGGTCTGGGAGCGGGTGTTTGCCCCGTTCCGGGCGTATCGTCGACATTTTTCGGCGGAAATGGAGCCGGTCTTCGAGGACGACGATCTGGTGGTGATCGGGGTCAACACCGCTTTCAACTGGACCATCAAAGACGGCCGGATCACCTCCGAGGGGCGTTATCGTCTCGCGGAGCTGCTGGATCGGGCCCCGGCGGGCAAGGCGCGGATCGTCGTGGCCCACCATCAGCTCGTTCCACCGCCTCGATTCGATTCGCAGAAGGTGCTCTTCGGTGCTCGCAAGGCGGCCGACGTGCTCAGCAGGTCCGAGGTCGATCTGGTGCTCTCCGGGCATCTCCACCAGACCTGGATCGGCGACACCGAGGCTTTCTACCCGTCTCGCCGTTGGCCGGTCCTTCTTCTCCACGCGGGCACCACGACCTCGGCCCGGGGGCGTGGCAAGGAGAAGCTGCGCAACACCTGCAACTGGATCCGGGTCCACGAGCACGAGATCGAGATCACCCATCTTCTCTGGCAGACAGAGTCCTCTGCCTTCTATTCCCAGAGTCGGCACGTGTTTCCTCGGCGATCTGCAGAACCGGTTTCCTGGTAGAGCCCGGAAGTCGGCGTTCCGCAGGCAGGCCGCGGTATGATGGCCTCGAAAGGACCCTCGCCGCGTGAGACACCACCAGCCGCCCACCTCCATCGGCCGATACCAGATCCTCCGCCCGATCGGAGAAGGTGGAATGGGCGAGGTCTTCCTGGCCCAGGATCCCCACATCGATCGACCCCTGGCCATCAAGACGGTCCGGCTCTCGGGAGCCAGCCGCGACGCCGAGGAGCACAAGCAGAGGCTGCTGCGAGAGGCCAGGGCCGCGGGTCGCCTGATCCATCCCAATGTGGTGACCCTCTTCGATGCCGACGAGATCGACGGGATGCTCTTTCTCGCCTTCGAGTTCGTCGACGGGCCGGATCTCGGCCGTCGGCTGGCCGAGCCACCGCCCCTGAGCCTGGGGCAGGTGCTCCAGCTGGTCGGCGAAGTCGCATCCGCCCTCGACTACGCACACCACGAAGGCATCATCCACCGCGATATCAAGCCCAGCAACATTCTGCTCGGCAAGGCCGGGCAGGCCAAGGTGGCCGACTTCGGCCTCGCCAAGCTGAAGGACGAGTCCGTGGAGCTGACCCGTACCGGCTCGGTGGTGGGCAGCCCCCAGTACATGTCGCCGGAGCAGGTCCGCGGGGAAGCGCTCGACGGCCGTACCGACGTTTTTTCGCTCGGGGTGCTAGCCTACGAGCTCCTGACAAGGTTACGTCCGTTCGGCGGGCAGACCATCAGCACGCTGGTTTTCGAGATCTTGAGCAAGGAGCCGGTTGCCATCGGGCAGCTCCGTCCGGGTCTGCCCGACCGCCTCTCGTCCCTCGTGCACCGGATGCTGGCGAAGGATCTCTCCGAGCGGGTTGCCACTGCACGAGAGGTGATCGACGAGGTCGACCGCGTGGTGCGGGAGATTCCCGCGGAGATTCTCGCGGCCCCCGCTGTACCGATGGTCGACGACTCGGCGCCGACGGCCCTGCTCGGTAGCTCCTCGGCACCGGCTCGGCCGTCTGACGGTCCGTCTTCGGTTGCGCCCTCGGCGCCCGGTCCCGTGTCGCGCACCGTCGTGGCGCCGGGGCCCACGCCGCCACCCCTGCCCCAGGCTTCCGTGCCGCCCACGGTGGTGGCTCCGATCTCTCCCTACACGCCCGTCGACGTTCCGGCCGCCGGCTCGGCGCCGCGAGAATTCGACGCGGTGCCGACGCCACCTCCGCCGCTACCCCCGGACCCCTCTTCGCCTTCCCATCCACCGCCCTCCTCGGTCGGTGCCATGCCGTCGCAGCCCTTGCCCACCGATGCCATCGCGTCTCGGCCCGTGGGCACCGGAACCTATGCGACCCAGGGCTCGCGCTCCTGGGGCCGGGTGCTGATGGTCGCCGTCGGCTTGCTGCTCCTCGTGGCGGTGGGTGGCGGAGCCTGGTGGCTCGGCAGTCGAGGTGGCGGTCCGGATCCGACTTCCGAGGGCGGGGACGGAACCGAGGGTCCGGGCGAGACCGTGGCCGAGTCGCAGGGCTCGCCGTTTCCCGCGGATGAGTTGGCTCCGGAAGCTTCCGCCGCGACCCGGCCGGTGCAGCCGCCGCCCGAGACCTCGGAAGCGGCGCCCCGCGGAACGCGATCTACGGATGCCGTCGCTTCGCCTCCTCCTGCCAGTGCGCCTCCGGGCTCGGCACCTTCGGCTTCGGCACCCCCGGCTTCGGCACCCCGGGCCTCGGCACCCCCGGCTTCGGCACCTCCGGCTTCCACGACGGCTCCGCCACCATCCGAGAACCCGCCTCGGAGCCCGCCGCCTCCAGTTGGGAGCTCCGAGGCTCCGCCACCGCTTTCCACACCCCCTCCGTCGCCTTCGCCGCGGCCCCGGGATCCCGCCGGGCAACCGCCGGGCGGACCGCCGACGGACTCTCCGTGGCTGGCGGAGTTCGACGCGCTGGTGTCTCAGGCCAGTCAGGAGGTCTCGGGCGGCCGTTTCTTCCACTTCGATATCGAGCCGTCCACCGCGATCGTCCGGGTCTGGCGCCGCGGGGATCGTCGGCAGCGGGTGATGGGACAGGCAGAGGACTATGCCCCGAATGGGAAGAACACCCGCGCCCTCGAAGTGCCGGAGGCCGGGGACTATCTCTTCACCGTGATGGTCGATGGGTATCCGAATCTGCTCATCCGGGCGAAGGTCGACGAGCAGGGCAGCCGCACCCACCTCGTTCGCCACCGGTTCTCGGCCGGAAGCTCCGGCCGTAGCGATCGCATCCAGGTCAGCCGCGCGATTTCTTTCGATGGAACCCCCGAAGATGCCCGGGTGCTGGTCGACGGAGTGGTGAGAGGGCCCGCGGCACGTTGGCCGGGAGCGATCCGGATGTCCAGTCCGAAGAACATGAAGCTGCGCCCCGGCCTTCACACCATCACCATCGAGGCGCCGGGCTTCGAGCCCTTCGAGGTCGAGGTCGAGGTCTCCCGCAATGCGCCGCGGAAGACGGAAAAGATCCGCTATTCACTCCGTCGATAGGAATCAACTCTCCATGGCCCGAACTGTTTCCGCCGAAGGCGAGCTCCGCGCTCTGCGTTCCACGTTTCCGCCCCTCGAGCACCACCGGCTCGGCAACGGCCTCACCGTCGGCATCTTACGGAGCGACCGGGTGCCCCTGGTGGCCACGGCCCTGGTGTACCGGGCCGGTGCTCGCAACGAGACCGAGGCCGAGCTGGGGATCGCCCATTTCCTCGAGCACATGATGTTCAAGGGGTCGGCCCACTACGGTCCCGGTGAGATCGACCGGCGGACTCGCCGCCTGGGGGGCTCGAACAACGCCTTCACCAGCCAGGACTCGACCCTCTACTACTTCACCTTCGCCGCCGATCGCTGGCAGGAAGCGCTGTGGATCGAGGCCGATCGCATGGCATCTCTGCGGCTCGAACCGTCCGAGGTCGACAGCGAACGACAGGTGATCCTCGAAGAGCTGGCGATGTACGAAGGGGAGCCGTGGGACGCTCTCGAACGCCAGGTCTCGGCCGCGTTCTTCGGTTCCCATCCCTACGGCCGTCCGGTGATCGGCACCCGGGAGTCGTTGCCCGGCATCGGCGCTCCTCAGCTGGCGAGCTTTCATCGCCGGTACTACCAGCCGTCGAATGCATTTCTCGTGTTGGTGGGCGACGTCGGGCCCGGGGCTCTGGAGGCGGTAGAGAAGGCGTTCGGAGGGCTGGTCGGCCCCGGGGATCCGGCGCCGGCTCGGGTCCCGAAGGCCCCGGAGCCGCCGGCCGAGCTCGTGCGGGTCGAGCGGCGCCAGGGCGAGGTGCCTCGGCTCCTGCTCGAGATCCCTGCACCCCCGGCCGAACACGCCGACCATCCGGCGTTGACCCTGCTCTCGGAAGTGCTGAGCTCCGGGCGCGCCAGCCGCCTGGTACGGCGCCTGGTGGACGAAGGCCAGCTCTGCGGCTGGGTGTCGAGCAACCTGCACGAAAACCGCGAGGGAGGCGCCCTGGTCTTCGGTGCCGAGCTGATTCCCGGCGTCGACCGCGAGCGTGCGGAGTCGACCCTGCTCGCAGAGATCGAGCGTCTCGGCGCGGAGGGCCCGAGCGACGCGGAGATCGAGCGCGCACGCAAGATCCTGGTTGCCGACTGGCTCTTCGGTCACGAAAAGATCCACCAGCAGGCGTTTCTCATGGCGACCGACCTCGCCCTCTGGGACGCCGATCGCAACTGGCGGTACTTCGACCGCCTCCTCTGCCTGGAGCCCGCCGAGCTCCGCGACGCGGCGGCCCGATACCTCCGCCCTTCGAGCGGCGGGGTCCTCGGTTGGTCGCTGCCCGAGCATTGACACCTCCTTTTCGCCCCACCTGACGATTCTTCCGGCGCAATCTCGCTTTACCGATCGAAGCTCTCGAAAGGCCTTCACCTTCGAGAGCGATTCGAAAGGAGCCGAGTTGCGGTCGAAACGAAGGTGCCCGATCCGGATCGTTCGGATTTCCTGCCTCTTCGGGGCTCTCGCCGGGGCTGCGGCCGCCCTGGAATCTCCGGAGGTCGTTGCGTTGACAGCGCTGGCCGAGCGGCAGGATTCTCTGGGGCTCGGCCCGAGCGCGGTGGCCGACGTGGTAGTGAGCAGCGTGCAGCGCAGCCGGCCCACGGCCACGACCTATGTCGATCTGCAGCAGCGCCTCGGGGGCATCGAGATCATCGGTGCCATCCTCACCGCAGCGGTGTCCGAGGAGGGGCATGTCCTGGGGCTTGCGAGCCGATTCTTTCCCGACCCTGCAGCGGCGGTCGATCACGAGCCCCTGGCCCTGAGCGCTCTGCAGGCCGTATCCGCGGCCGCCCGAGCGCTGGACCTGGAGGCGCCGCGAGGGCTGCGGGTGCTGGAAGCCGAGGGCACGACGGATTCGGGCCTGCTGCTCTCGTCCGGCGGCATTGCCGCGTCTCCGATCGCCGTTCGCCTGCGCTACCAACCAACCCCCGGAGGTCGTCTGCGACTGGCCTGGGAGCTGGAGATCGAGCCCGAGGATCGGCCTCATTGGTGGCGGGTGCGGATCGATGCAGCTTCGGGCAAGCTGCTCACCAAGATCGATCTCCTCGATGCC
Source organism: uncultured Thermoanaerobaculia bacterium (assembly GCA_964565225.1). Taxonomy (GTDB): domain Bacteria; phylum Acidobacteriota; class Thermoanaerobaculia; order Multivoradales; family J023; genus CAZMEL01. The sequence goes on from CAZMEL010000025.1 coordinate 29,427, forward strand.
GCGGCCGCCAAGAGCCTTCGCGTGCCGATCGGATCTACCCGTCAGGTCTCGCCGCCACCACCTCTGGCCGATGCACGCACTATCGTCGTCGATCCTTCGCTCGGCTGGCAGGACCGTGAGGCCGAGGGAGGGGAACCGGTGACCGAGGAACCGGAGCGTGATCGTCCGGTGCAGGAGTTGGAGCCGGTGGAGCCCGGGAGCCCTCCGGGCCCGGGGCGCAGGGAGCCTCCGGAGCGGTCTCGAGAGCGCTGGACCAGCCGACCCCTGGAGAGGTGGTAGGGCTGGACTCGGCGTTGCCGATAGTATTTACTCTGGCCATGTGCCCAGAGCCCAGCAAGTTCCGTGACATCGTGTCTCTTCGAGGTCGACGAGCCGTATGAGCACCACCTGCACCGCCCGGGAAACCAGGCGTTTCACCGCCCGGGTTCGTCGGGTGCCCGGCGCCCCGGTCTTCTCCGCCCGCCTGTGGTTGCGAGGTGGCCTGCGGGTCGAGCCCTTGCCCGGCGTCTCCCTGCTCACCGGCCGTTCGCTGGTGGAAGGCACCGCCGATCGCACCTGGGACCAGATCGCCCTCGACGCGGAGAACCTCGGCATGGTGCTCCAGAGCTTCGGCACTGGTGAGTCGATCGGTGTCTCGATCGATGCCATGGCGGAAGATTGGGAGCTGGCGCTCGACTGGCTTGCGGAGGTAGCCTTCACGGCTTCTTTCCCCGACGAGCGAGTCGCCTGGCTGTGTCGCCAGGCCGGAGCCGAGCTCGAGAGCCTTCTCGATCAACCGGAGGCCCGGGCTGCTCGTGCCTTTCAGAACCAGCTCTACCACCCGCACCCCTTCGCTCGCTCGTTACATGGCGACCTCGAGAGCCTGACCCGAATTCGCTCCGAGCACTGCCGAGTCTTCCATCGGCAGGTTCTGGCCTACGGCGGCTGTGTGGTGGCGGCCGGCGCGATCGACGAAGAAGCCGTTCACCAGAAGCTCGCCGGCCTTTTCCCGAGCGATGAGCCCGCGGAGCCCCTACCCAGCGTCGCCGCGCCGGAAGGAGATCCCGAGAGGCGGCGCGAGGTGCGGCTGGCTTCGGAGCAGGCACATCTCTACCTCGGGCATCTCACCGTGCCTCGCAACCATCCCCAGGTCCCGGCCCTGGAGCTGCTCGGGGTCTTGCTCGGTGCGGGCTCCGGCCTCAGCGGTCGCCTGCCCGAACGCATTCGCGAAGCCGAGGGCCTCGCCTACAGCGTCGACGCCCGCACCGTCGGTGGCTCGGGTCTCGAGCCCGGCCGTTTCGTGGTCTACGTCGGCACCGCTCCCGAAACCGTGGCACAGGCCGAGCGCAGCGTGCGTGAAGAGCTCGACCGCCTGCTCCGCGACGGTATCGAAGACACCGAAATGGAAGACGCCCGCTCCTACCTTCTCGGCCGCGACCCCTTCCGCCGTGAAACCGCCCGCCAATGGGCCGATCTCCTCGCCGAAACCGAGCTCTACGGCATCCCCGTCGACCAGCCCGACTGGGTCCGCACCACCCTCGAAGCCCTGAAAAAAGAAGACATCGAATCCGCCGCCCGGCAGTGGATCCGCCCCGACGAGCTGCGGGTGACCCTGGGTCTGCCGGCGTAGGAGTAGCGAAGCCATTCGAAGCGAGCCGATCGAGGGGGCTGACACAGACCGATGGCGAGCACGCTCATATAGCAAAGTTGCTATATGATCCTGCCGAACCTATCCAAGGAGAAATTTCAATGCTCGTGTTTTCTCTCCGTCGGTTGACTCTCGGGCTCCTCGCCCTCGCCCTCGCTCTCGTCTCGCCGATCCTCGCCCAGCCGCCTGCGGATCTCATGTTCGAGACCGCGGCCACGGGCTTCACCTCGCCGGTGGCGATTCGCCACGCGGGCGACGGCTCGGGCCGGCTCTTCGTGGTGGAGCAGGGCGGGGTGATCCGGATCGTAGAGAACGGTACAACGCTCTCGATGCCGTTTCTCGATCTCTCCGGCCTGGTGCTCTCCGGTGGAGAGCTGGGCTTGCTCGGATTGGCCTTTCATCCCGACTACGAGACCAACGGTTTCTTCTACGTGAACTACACCCGTGATCAAGAAGGCCAGGTGCAGACGGTGGTGGCACGGTATTCGGTGTCGCCGGAGAATCCGAATGTGGCGGCTTTCGGCTCGGCGCTCGAGATTCTGGTGGTGGACCAGCCCTTCGACAATCACAACGGGGGCGATATCCACTTCGGGAACGACGGTTACCTCTATATCGGCATGGGTGACGGTGGCGGTTTCGACACACCCCAGGATTTTTCGTCGCTCCTGGGCAAGATGTTGCGGATCGATATCGACGGTGGCTCGCCGTATGCGATTCCACCGGACAATCCCTTCGTGGGAGATCCCTCGGCCCGTGACGAGATCTGGGCTTCGGGGCTGCGCAATCCCTGGCGCTGGAGCGTCGATCGGCAGACCGGGGATCTGCTGATCGGCGATGTGGGGGAAGGCGACTGGGAAGAGATCGACCATGCGCCGGCCGGAGTGGGTGGCCTGAACTTCGGCTGGCCCTGCCGCGAAGGTAGCCAGGTCTTTCTACCGGGATTCTGCGACGGCACTGAAACCCTGACGCCACCGATCTTCGAGGTGAGCCACGATACCGGCGCCTGCTCGATCATCGGCGGCTACGTGTACCGCGGTACCGCCATTCCGAGTCTGCGAGGCTACGCGCTCTTCCACGATTGGTGCTCCGGCGACAGCTGGTTTGCACGCCAGACCTCGCCCGGAGCCTGGGACGTCACACCCTGGAACGATCTGCCCGGGTTCACCATCGTCGGCTACGGGGAAGACGAGGCGGGCGAGATCTACAGCACGGAGTTCGATTTCATCACCCGGCTGGTGAGCCCGAGCAGCAGCAACCTGATCTTCATCGATGGTTTCGAGTCGGGCGACACCAGCAGCTGGTCCTCGAGCGTCCCCTGATTCCACCGGACCGCCGCGGCCGGTGGCGGTCCATCCCTCCCCTTTCTCTGCCTCTTCGTGCTGGTTGATAAGATGCCGATAACAAGTCAGCTACGGAGGAGAACCATGCCGAGACGGCAAACCCTGCACCGCGGATGTTCCCGAATCCGATCGATCTGGGCCGCTGCCTGGATCGTTTTGTCGATCGCTCCGGTCCAGGCGCAAGAGTGGTCCCAGTTCCGCGGTCCCGAGCGCGACGGGCACGCGCCCATGTTCCAGGCTCCGGCGAGCTGGCCGGAGTCTCCGAGAGAGGTGTGGAAGGTCGAGGTGGGAGAGGGGCAGGCCTCGCCCGTGGTGTCGGGAGGCAAGATCTACCTGATGACCCGCCGCGGCGACGACGAGGTGGCCATGGCCCTCGACCTGGCCTCCGGAAAGACCCTTTGGACCCACGAGTTTCCGACCCCTTACGAAATGCACCAGGCGGCGGTGAAGTTCGGCAAGGGGCCGCGGTCGACCCCGGTGGTGGCCGAAGGAGTCGCCTGTTTTCTCGGGGTCGATGCCCGTTTCTCCTGCCACGATGCGGGCGATGGCAAGGTGCTCTGGGTGCGCGACTTCTCCGAAAAGTCGGCCCCCGAGGAGACCTTCTGCGGCTCCGCCATGACACCCCTGGTCGACGAAGGAAAGATCTACGTACACCTGGGCGATGACCGCGCCGGCCGGCTCTTCGCTGCCGACCTGCGCAGCGGGAAAGAGAAGTGGGGCTGGGAAGGTCAGGGGCCGGGGTATGCCTCGCCCCTGATGGTGGAGATCGGCGGCGAGCGGCAGCTGGTGACCCTGGCCGCCACCGATCTGCTCGGTTTCGAGCCGGAGACCGGCAAGCTCCTGTGGAGCCGTCCGTATCCCGACAAGTGGAAAGAGAACATCCCCACGCCCATCGTGGTGGGCAAGAGCATCGTGATTGCCGACATGGAAAACGGCACCCTGGCGCTGTGGCCGCGCAAGACCGAGGCGGGCTGGGAGGTCGAAGACCACTGGCACAACGAGGAGCTGACCCAGCGCATGGCCTCGCCGGTGAGTGACGGAGAGGTGATCTACGGTTTCTCCGACAAACGCAAGGGCCAGCTCTTCGTGCAGGATCCGGCCAACGGCGAGGTTCTGTGGGCCGACCAGGGCCGGGGCGGCGAGAACGCCGTTCTGACCCTCGCCGGTGAGTATCTGCTGGTATCGAACACCCATGCCGAGCTCAGGGTGATGCGCTGGGAGGCCGAGACCGAGACCCTCGAGCTGGTGAAGAGCTACGAGATCGCCAAGAGCGAGGTCTGGGCCCAGCCCGCCTGGCTCGCGGATGGTCTGCTGGTCAAGGACGCCCGTCACCTGACGCGCCTCACCTTCTCCGGTCCGGCCGAGGAACCGGCCGCAAAGACCGGGCCCTGATCCTCGCCTCACGGACGGCCGGAAATCGCCGAGGCCCGGGCTCGGCTCACGCCGCAGGAGCAGGTCGAGACCTGGCGGGCGCGATCCTCCACGTGCACCTTGCTCTTCGGATCGTCAGCCCACACCGAGGACGGGGCCTGCCAGAAGGAAGACGGCGCCCAGGATCAGGATGATCATCACGAGGTTGAGCACCAAGCCGGCGCGAATCATCTGCGGAATGGTGATCTTGCCGCTGCCGTAGACGATGGCGTTGGGTGGAGTCGCCACCGGCATCATGAACGCACAGCTCGCTGCCAGGGCGGTGGGAATGGCGAGAAGCCGCGGATCCTGGCCGATACCCACGGCGAGAGAGCCCACGACGGGCAGGAAGGCGGCGGCGGTGGCGGTATTGCTGGTGAGCTCGGTGAGGAAGACCACCACGGTGGTCACCACCAGGGCGACCAGCACGAAAGGCCAGGTCCCCATCGTGCTCATACCTTCGCCCAACCAGTCGGCGAGACCGGTGCCGCGGATCGCATTGGCGAGGGAGAGCCCGCCGCCGAAGAGCACCAGCACGCCCCAGGGAAGGTGCTCGGCCTGCTCCCAGCTCAGCGCTCGCCGACCCCCGCGGTCGATGGGAAAGAGAAACAGCAGCAGGGCTCCGACGATGGCGATGCCGGCATCGGAGAGGCCGGGAACGAAGCCTTCGAGAACCGGTCGAAAGATCCAGGAAGAAGCCGTGAGGGCGGTGATCGCCCCTACCGTGTACTCGGCCCGGGAGGGATGCCCGAGGGCGCGGAGGCCTTGCAGGATCTTTTCTCGGCCTCCGGGAAGCTCCTGCAGCCGGATCGGGTAGATCACCCGGGTCAGCAGCCACCAGCAGAGAGGCAGGGCCACCAGCACCAGGGGGACGCCGAGCAACATCCACTGGCCGAAGCCGAGGGTCAGACCGTAGGTCTCCTCGAGAAAACCCGCGAGCAGGGCGTTGGGTGGGGTGCCGATCAGGGTCCCGAGACCACCGATGTTGGCGGCGTAGGCGATACCGAGCAAGAGTGTGAGGGCAAAGGGTGTGGTGACGGTCTCCGGCTCGCCGTGATCGTGCCGAGGCCTCTCCCCTTCGGCGAGGTGTACCACCGAGAGCGCGGTGGGCAGCATCATCACCACGGTGGCGGTGTTGGAGACCCACATCGAGAGAAACGCCGTGGCCGCCATGAACCCGGCCACCAGTCGAGCAGGTCGGGTTCCGACCCGGGAGACGATGGTGAGGGCCATGCGCTGGTGGAGGCCGCAGCTCTCGAGGGCCGCGGCGATCATGAATCCGCCCATGAAGAGGAAGATCACCGGATTGGCATAGGGAGAGGCCGTTTCCACGATGCCGGAGATTCCCAGGGCCGGGAAGAGCACGAGGGGTACCAGGGCGGTGGCGGGAATCGGAATCGCCTCGCTGACCCACCAGGCCGCCATCAGCACTCCGACCGCGGCCGTGCGCCAGCCGGCGAGGCTCAGGCCTTCGGGTGCCGGCAGCAAGAGCATGCCCACGAAGAGCGCGGGGCCCAGCCAGGCTCCGGTTGTGGCCCGAGACCGACCGGGCTTCGAGTGGTCTTGCATGGATGCCATGGTAGCCCAGAGACGAGCTCTTCTGTCCTGCGAAGCGGTCGGTTACGATGCGTCGGACAACTGGAGGAAACCAAGAGCATGGCGATTCGAACGATCGATCTCGAGGTCCGGGGCCAGGGGCTGCACGAGCTTACCGATCAGGTGGCACGGGTAGTGGGCGACAGCACTCTGGAAGAAGGGCTCTGCACCCTGTTCCTGCGGCACACCTCGGCGAGCCTGACCATCCAGGAGAACGCCGATCCTTCCGCTCGGCGCGACCTGGAGAGCTGGTTGAATCGCCTGGTGCCCGAAAACGATCCCCTCTACACCCACACCATCGAAGGGCCCGACGACATGCCGGCGCATATCAAGGCGGCGCTCACCGCTACCAGCCTGTCGATCCCCATCCTCGACGGCCGCCTCGCGCTCGGTACCTGGCAGGGTATCTTCCTCTGGGAGCACCGCCACCACCGCGGCCAGCGCCAGATCGTGGTTCACCTCGGCGCCTGAGTCGATGCCGTCGCTCACTCCTCGAGAGCGGCGGCCAGGATTCTCGGCAGGAGCTCTTCTCGGAAGGAGCGCCAGGTCCGGTAGTCACCGTAGTTGCCCCCGGTGAAGAGGACCACCATCTCGAGCTCGGGCACCACGAGGATCAGCTGCCCGCCGTTGCCGCTGGCGTAGAAGGTCTCGAAGGTCCGCTCGCCGATCGTCTGCCGGGCGATCCACCAGCCGTAGCCGTAGTCGTCGCCTGCCGCCCAAAAGAAAAAGCTCCGACGCGACGGGGATTTGGGAGGCGGCACGGTGTAGGGGAAGGATCCGTCGCGTCCGGCGGCCAGGTGTGAAGTCTTGGGAGAGTGCCGGTTGCGATCTGTTGGTGCCTCGCGAACCCCGTCGCTTTCGGAGCCCGCTCTCGGCTTCTTGTTACAGCAAGGGCCATGCCAGCTGTCCGAGCGGCTCGGGAAGAGCAGGGTAGAAATCCATAAGTCTTTTGGATGCAAACTTTGAGGGTCTTCTTTCGGAAATCGCGCTAGGAGCCGTGGGGTGTCTGCATTCGGACACCTCTTCGTTTCCGGTCGGTCGATGGGGGGCGGCTGTGTCCGAATTCGGTCACGATGTCCGGTTCGCGGTATCCTCTGGCGACCCCTGAAGAGGAGCTCGCATGGCAGGAACGGGAGAGAAGCTCGCCTTGATCGGCGCCGGACCCATGGGTCTGGTGACCGCCCGAAATCTGAGCCGAATGGGATTACCCTTCGACGGTTTCGAGATCCATCGCGATGTCGGTGGGCTCTGGGATATCGACAATCCTCAGAGCACGATGTACGAGTCGGCCCACCTGATCTCGTCCAAGACCCAGACCGAGCTGGCCGAGTTTCCGATGGCGGAGAGGGTGGCCGACTATCCGCATCATCGGGAAGTGCGCGACTACTTTCGCGCCTACGCCGACCGCTTCGACCTGCGGAGCCATTTTCGATTCGGTGCCCGGGTGCTCCGGGCGGAGCGGCAGGAGTCGGGTTGGCGACTGCGGTGGGAACAGGACGGCGAAGAGTGCTCGGGCAGCTACCGCGGCCTCCTGATCGCCAACGGCACGCTCTCGGAGCCCCATCTGCCGAGCTTCGAGGGAGAGTTCTCGGGGGAGCTCCTGCATTCCTCGCGCTACCGTTCGCCGGATCTCTTCGACGGCAAGCGGGTCTTGATCGTGGGAGCCGGGAACAGTGGCTGCGATCTCGCGGTCGACGCCGTGCACCGGGCTCGCAAGGTGGCCATGAGCCTGCGTCGGGGGTATCACTTCGTGCCGAAATACGTGTTCGGCCGCCCCGCCGACACCGTCGGTGGATTCCTGAAGATGCCGCGGATCCTCAAACAGAGAATCGACGGCGTGCTCCTGCGCTGGTTCACCGGAGATCCCCAGCGCCTGGGCTTCCCTGCTCCCGACCACCGGCTCTACGAATCGCACCCGATCGTGAACTCCCTGGTGCTCTACCACGCGGGGCACGGCGATCTCGAGGTCCGGGCCGACGTAGAGCGTTTCGAGGGGTCGCGGGTGCACTTTCGTGACGGCAGCCACGACGAGTACGATCTCGTGCTGCTGGCCACCGGCTACCGGCTCCATTTTCCCTTCCTCGACCAGGACGAGCTCAACTGGCGCGGAGCGGCACCCCATCTCTACCTCAACTGTTTCCATCCTCGGCACGACGATGTCTTCGTCCTGGGCATGATCGAGGCTGCCGGCCTCGGCTGGCAGGGCCGCTTCGAGCAGGCCGAGCTGGTAGCCCGCTACCTGGCAGAAACGGACAGGGGCTCGGTGGCGGCCGAGCGCTTTCGCCGCCGCAAGGAAGAGCCCTTTCCGGATATGCGAGGGGGGTGGCGCTACGTGAAGCTCGACCGCATGGCCTACTACGTGCATAAAGACACCTATCGCTCCACGGTGCGCCGGCACATTCGCGAGCTCGGAGGCTGAGTGCACCGTACCGAAGCTACGGTGGCGTATTCGCTCGCGAGGCGCCGCGCCCGCAAGGCTTGCGAGCGAAACGTAGTGGCTCTACGTTGCAGGGAGCGTAACGCAGCGGGCGTGGATGCATCGCGGGCGAACCGTTGCCGTAGCTCCGGGGAAGTGCGCTAGCCGTGGACGAGGTGGTGCTGCGTTTCTCTCCCGCGAGCCTGGCGGTGCTCCAGGCAGCCCTGGCCTTGATCATGTTCGGGGTGTCTCTCGACCTCTCTCTGTCGGATTTCCGGCGGGTGTGGAGCGCTGGCAGCCCGGTGCTCCTCGGGGTGGTGGCCCAGCTCGTGCTCCTGCCGGCGGCGACCCTGGCCCTGGTCTTGCTGTTGCGACCGGCTCCGTCCCTGGCCCTGGGAATGTTTCTCGTCGCGGCCTGCCCGGGAGGGACGATTTCGAATGTGATGTCTCACTTCGCCAAGGGCAACGTGGCCCTCTCGGTTTCGCTCTCTGCGGTGTCGACGGTGTGCTCCACGTTCACGACTCCTTTCAACCTGGCCTTCTGGGCCGGGCTCTATCCACCGACGTCCGCTCTCCTCGAGAAGATCGCGGTCGACCCGTGGGAGCTCGCCGCCACGGTGGCCCTGGTGCTGGGGGTGCCCATCGCCCTGGGAATGAGCCTCGTCGAATGGCGTCCGGCGATGGCGGACCGCCTGCGCCGCCCCATGCGTCACATCTCTCTCGTGATCCTGGCCCTCTTCATCGCCGCCGCACTGGCGGCCAACTTCGACTATTTTCTGCAATATGCCGGCCGGGTCTCGTTGCTGGTGGTCGCGCACAACACCTCCGCTCTGCTGCTCGGATACCTCGTGGCGCGGTTGGGGGGGCTCGGTGCGGCGGAGCGGCGGACCCTGGCCATCGAGGTCGGCATCCAGAATTCGGGGTTGGGTCTGGTCTTGCTCTTTCAGTTCTTTCCGTCCCTCGGGGGGGCGGCCATTCTCACCGCTATCTGGGGGATCTGGCACATCCTCTCGGGGCTCTCGATCTCGTTGCTGTGGGCGCGGTATCCGGCCGAACCGCAGGGGGCTCCGGCTTGAAGGGCGTTCTGGTGACCGGGGCGGCGGGCGCCCTGGGCCGCCGCCTGGTGGCGCGGCTGGCCGCCTCCGAAGCCCTGGCGAGCGACGCTCCCATCGTGGCGATGGATCTTCGCCCCCGGCCGGCGAAGGAGCTGCCCGAAGGGGTAGAGCCCGTGGCCATGGACGTGCGAGACCCGAGGCTCGAGGAGCTACTGCGGGAAAGAAAGATCGACCGGGCCGTGCATCTCGCGGCGGTGGTGACCCCGGGCCCGGGGATGAGTCGGGAGGAGCAGCGTTCGATCGATGTCGGCGGAACCGAGAATGTCCTGCGCTGCTGCCTGGCCGCCGGGGTGCGCCGCCTGGTGGTGAGCTCGAGCGGAGCCGCCTATGGGTACCGTGCCGACTCTCCCCGCTGGATCCGGGAAGAGCATCCCCTGGCGGCGGACGAAGCCTTTGCCTATGCCTGGCACAAACGGCTGGTGGAAGAGCGGTTGGCTGCCGCCCGCGAAGAGCATCCGCAGCTGGAGCAGGTGGTCCTGCGGCTCTCGACCGTGCTGGGGCGGGGCGTCCGCAACCAGATCACCGCCCTGTTCGATCGGCGGATCCTGCTCGGCGTCCGCGGTGGCGACGATCGATTCGTCTTCGTCTGGGACGAAGACGTGGCGGCTTGCCTCGAACGGGCCCTCCACAGCACGGAGACCGGGGTGTTCAACCTCAGCGGCGACGGCGCGCTGTCGATGGCGGAGCTGGCCCGGCTCATGGGCAAACCGTACCTGCGCCTGCCTGCCGTTCTGCTGCGTTCGGTGCTGACGCTTCTCCATCCACTCGGTCTGGTGCCCTATGGCCCCGAGCAGGTGCGCTTTCTGCAGTACCGGCCGGTGCTCGACAACCGCCGGGTCCGAGAGGTCTTCGGATTCTCGCCCAAGAAGTCCTCGCGTGAGGTCTTCGAGCTCTTCCTGGCGTCGCGCGCCGGCCGATCAGAGAAGGAGTAGGAGGCCGAGGACACCGCAGATCACGGCGCCGATGGTGAGACCCTTGGAGCCGGAGCCCATGTTGCGGATCAGCTGCTCCCGGCCCTCGAGGCTGACCAGCAGGGGCTCTCCCTCCTCCGGCGTCGAGATCCTGAGCTCGCCACCCGGGTCGGTGACCTCGCCCAGGACATACGCCTTGCTGCCGTTGGGCACGGCTTCTTCGCGAAATCGCAAGCCGAGGTTTTGCCTCTCCCCCGAGCCCCGGGCGGGAAGGTCCAGGGCTACCTGGCCGATCTCGACTCTGCGCAACACCTCGCCGGAGGCCTCGAAGCGGGCGAGGGTCTCCGAGCTCTTCCAGCGGGCACCTTCGACGGCGACCCGCAGCGAGCCGGTTGCGTCTCGGATCTCGAAATCCGTCTGCTGGGTCTGCCGCGCCACGGAGTCGCTGGTGCGGCTCGGGCCCCGCTCTTTGTCGGAGCCCCGGGGCGCGGGCTCCTCAATCTCGAGCTGTACCTGGTAGGAGAAATACACGCTCGGTGTCTCCGTGAGAGGAGAGATCAGGGGCTCGGTGCAGTGGATCTCTCCCTCGATGGCGGCGGGGAAGCGGAGCGACCCGGCGCCCAACCCTTCGGCCATGGAGCGGGCGAGCTCACGCAGATGAGAAACGGTGCAGACTTCGGTGGAGAGGATGCGGCCGAGTCGACGGCGTTTCGAACGGGCGGCGAAAGCGAGGCCAGCCGCCAGGGCCAGCAAGATCAAGCCGAAAATCCACATGCTCGTTGCTCCAGAAGGTGTGGCGACAATGGTAACACGCGCGTTTCGGGCTCCCGGCGTGGTGCCAATTGGCCAAATTCCCTCCCGAGTGTGGTAGGGCTTGAAGCCGCCGAGAGCTGGCACTACCCTTGAAAAGATATTTGTCGTCTGATGCCGGAGAAAAGTTCGACACCCTGTTGTGTCGAGAATTATTTGCATGAATAAATGTTTCTGATGACAACCTGATGGAAACAGACTCGCCCATGAGTACCTGAATCTCTCCCCGGCCATGAGGGGCAGCAGTCTTGCTGTTTTGATCTTTCTGGAAATTCTCACGATGAATCACAACAACGAAAGGGAAAAACATGAGCTTCTCCGACCGAACGAGGGGTGCGCTGTCGTGCCCTGACTCCTTCTCCTTCTCCTTCTCCTTCTTCTTTGCCGCCCTGGTGCTCGTCGGGCTCGCGGCCTGGGCACCCGGCGTCACGGCACAAGAGCTCTGCGATCCGAATCCCTGTCTCAACGGCGGCCTCTGCACCGACGACGGCCGAGGCTCGTTCTCCTGCCGCTGCCCGGTCGGCACCAGCGGTGAGCTCTGCGAGATCCTCGACAGCGCCTGCCTTCCCAATCCCTGCCAGAACAGCGGCGTGTGTGTGGAAGAAGAAGGTGGCACCTTCTCCTGCGAGTGCCAGCCCGGGACCAGCGGTGAGCTCTGCGAGGTCATCGAAGATCCCTGTCTGCCGAATCCTTGTCTGAACGACGGGACCTGCATCAACGAAGAGGGTGGGGATTTCTCCTGCCGCTGCGATTTTCCCTTCGGCGGTGAGCTCTGTGAGCTGATCGTCGACGTCTGTGATCCGAATCCCTGCCAGAACGGCGGCAGCTGCAACGACCTCGGCGAAGGTGCCTTCTCCTGCACCTGCCCGGCCGACACCAGCGGTGAGCTCTGCGAGATCACGACCACCGAGAGCTGCGAGCCCAACCCCTGCCAGAACGGCGGCGAGTGCGAGATCGACGACGAAGGCCTTTCCTGCCGCTGCCCGATCGGCTTCGGCGGCCCCTTCTGCGAGACGCCGGAAAACCCCTGCGAGGTGATCGACCCGTGCCTGAACGGCGGCGTCTGCACCGACGAGGGAGACGGAACCTCGTCTTGCGCCTGCCCGCCGGAGTTCACCGGTGAATTCTGCGAGACCGAGATCGGCATCTGCTCACCGAATCCCTGCCTCAACGGAGGATTCTGCTTCGAGTTCAACGGTGCGCCGTTCTGCAACTGCCCGCTCGGTACCTCGGGGACCTTCTGTGAGGAAGTCGATCCCTGCCTGCCGAACCCCTGCCTCAACGACGGCACCTGCCTGCCCCAGGAAGACGATACATTCCTCTGCGAGTGCCCCGAGGGAATCGGCGGTGAGCTCTGTGACCTCGATCTCGATCCCTGTGACCCGAACCCCTGCCTCAACGAAGGCGTCTGCTCGTTCGACGGGGAGTCGACCTCCTGCGCCTGCCCCGGAGGCTTCGATGGCGAGCTCTGCGAGATCGTCTCGGTCGATACCGGCATCGGCAGCTTCTTCGACGAAGGGGTCGGCATCGTGACCGACTTCCGCAGCGGGTTGACCGGCGTGCTCGAGGGAGATGCCGACTGGGGCTTGGGCCAGCAGGGCAGCGCTCTGGTGGTGAGTGGCGCCGGTTACGTGGAGGTCGACGACGCGGGCACCGGCTCGCCCCTCGACATCACCGGCGCTCTGTCGATCGCACTCTGGATCCGGCCCGACGATCTCGGCGGAACCCAGATCCTGGTGTCGAAGGACGATGCCTACGAGCTCGAGATCGGCAAGCTGAGCACCGATACGTGGAATCTGCGTCTCGACAACGTGATCGCGGGGGTCGCCGGCTCGGCGATCACCGAAGGCGTCTGGCAGCACCTCGCGGCGACCTGGGACGGCACGACCGTCACCTTCTACGTCAACGGCCAGGCCGATGGCAGCGCCGGCTTCAGCGGCCCGATTCCGACCAACGACAACAACCTGGGGGTGGGCGCGCGGCCGACCTCGGCGATCAACGGTGGACCGGCCTTCTTTTTCGCAGGGGCGGTCGACGATGTGCGGATCTTCGACCGCGCATTGACCGCGCAAGAGGTGGCCGATCTCTTCACCGGCACGGTGAGCGATCTCGAGCCGCCGGTGCGCTCGAACCCGTTGCCGGGGGCTCAGCCCGCCGGCACCACCAGCGCCACCCTCGGTCTCGACACCGACGAGGCGGCCTCGTGCCGCTTCGACTCCTCCGCGGGCGTACGGTTCGCCGACATGGCGGGCATCTTCCCGGGCGAGGGAGCCACCGAGCATCGCGAGCCGCTCAGCGGCTTGAGCGACGGATCGATTCTCCGCTTCTTCGCCCGCTGCCAGGACTCCCTCGGCAATCGCAACGGCGACGACCTGGACCTGTCGTTCGTGGTGGGTGACGTGGACCTGCTGAGCGATCTCGGCGCCTTCTGGACCTTCGACGAAGGCTCGGGTTGCACGGCCCTCGATGCCACCACGGCGCACGACGGAGCCCTGGGCCCGGATTGCCTGGGCACCGGCAACGCGCCGCAGTACGTGGCCGGCATCAACGGCACCGGTCTGCTCTTCGACGGCAGCGACGACGAGGTGGCGGCGCCGAGCTCGCCGGCTCTGGCGACTCCTTCGGAGCTGACCCTGGCGGCGTGGATCCGGCACGGGGCGAGCTTCCGCTTCGAGTCGATCATCGACCATCGCGACGCCTTCGACGACGGTTACGATCTCTACCTCACCGACCAGTCCACCGTGTTCATGCGGGTGGCCTCCGCCTTCCTCGCCGGCACCGTCGACGTGGGCAACGGGGAATGGCACCACGTGGTCGGGGTCTACAGCGGCTCGGAGATCCGCATCTATGTCGACGGCATCCTCGACAACGGTCTGTCGATCAGCCCGCAGACGGTGGATGTGGAAGCCGCGGAGATCTTCCTCGGTCGCCACTTCGCCGAAAGCTTCTTCGGCTTCGGCGGCTCGATCGACGAGGTGATGATCTACGGCCGGGCCCTCTCGGAGATCGAGGTGTTCGAGAC